>CAZWKO010000299.1:0-3943 GCA_964634925.1 uncultured Vicinamibacteraceae bacterium | reverse complement strand
ACCCGTGACAATGTTGACGACCTGCAACTGTCATGGGTGTTGTCGATCCGGGAAGGCAATAATCAAACAACGCCGCTAGTGCATGACGGGGTGATGTTTTTGGCGAATCCAGGGGATGTGGTTCAGGCGATCGATGCGCTAACGGGCAACGTTATTTGGGAGTATCGGTCGCCGTTGCCAGATGATGCACGGCAACGAGGTCCGACTCGGACACTCGCCCTCTATGGCGACAAGGTCTATCTTGCGACTCATGATGGTGCGATCGTGGCGATCGATGCGGCGACGGGCGCTGAGGTGTGGCGCACCGTGAAGGCAGACTACTCCTTAGGGTTTACGCAAAACGGCGGACCGGTGGTGGCCAATGGTGTGGTTGTGAGTGGTGTGAACGGCTGCGAGCGCTATAAAGAACAGACGTGTTTTATTACTGGGCACGACCCCGATACCGGTGAAGAACTTTGGCGTACTTCGACGATTGCGCTACCGGGTGACCCCAACAATGCCTCGTGGGGCGACACGCCCCCATATCTTCGCGCGGGGGGGGATATGTGGATCCCGGGTAGTTATGACGCAGGCCTGAATCTGTTCTACATCGGGACCGCGCAGGCGAAGCCGTGGGTGGCGAGGAGTCGCGGGATGACCACGGGCCAAGATGCGCTCTATACCAACTCGACATTAGCGGTAAACCCACAGCCGGGCCAGGTCGAATGGTATTTCCAGCATGTGCCCGGGGAAACGCTTGATCTCGATATTGTCTATGAGCGCGTCCTAATCGATGCGGACGGAGAACAGTGGTTGTTCACGATCGGGAAAGACGGGATTTTGTGGAAGTTGGACCGGCGCACGGGTGCATTCGTCGAACTGCGTGAAACGATTTATCAGGACGTCTTCGAGACCGTCGATCGGGAAACCGGACGTCTCGAATATCGGCAAGACATTCGTGATGCCGACGTGGGTAGTCGCGTTGCCGCGTGCCCGAGCTTGCTGGGTGGGCATAACTGGCAAGCGTCGGCGTACCACCCAGATGCCGGGGCCCTTGTGATTCCGCTGCATCAGGCGTGTATGTATTTGACTGGACGTGACGTTGAGTTTGTTGAGGGTGGTGGCGGAACTGCAGGTCGTTGGGAATTGCGCGAGATGCCGGGGACGAATGGGAACGTCGGGAAACTTGCAGCGTACGATGTGCGGACGATGGAAGAGTTGTGGAGTCGGGAACAGCGGTCACCGTTCTTAACGTCGTCGCTTACAACGGCAGGGGGGCTTGTGTTTGCTGGTGATGCTGACCGCTACTATCGGGCATTTGATATCCAGACGGGCGACGTATTATGGGAGACTCGACTTGGCGCTGCGGCACACGGCTATCCAATTACGTACGAGGCGGGCGGGCGACAGTTTATTGCCGTGCCTGCCTCGCATGGCGGGGTATTACGCAGTCTCAGTACGCAACTGAATCCGGAGGTGTATTTGCCGGAAGGAGGAAACGCACTCTACGTCTTCGCCTTGCCGGAGTGACGAACGGCGTGTGCGTTTTTGTTGAGTAAAATGGTGCCGAGGGGCAGAATCGAACTGCCGACACCATGATTTTCAGTCATGTGCTCTACCGACTGAGCTACCTCGGCATGTTTTGTAGCGCGGAACAGTATCGGAGCTGAAAAAATAACGCACTCGATGGCATTCGCGCAAGGTAAGGTATTTAAATGAGACAGTTTTTAGTTCTTTTTGTTGCATTGGTTTCGTTACCAACACCTAGTGTAGGTCAAGAGGTCAATGTCATTGAGCATCAACTCGACAACGGCTTAACGGTTTTGCTTGTGCCAAAACCTGGTGACCCGAACGTCGCTGCTGGTTGGGTGGCAAAGGTCGGTTCAGTCAATGAAAGACCTGGTATCACGGGCGTTGCGCATCTCTTCGAACACATGATGTTTAAAGGCACGCATGCGCTTGGCACGCAGGATATCGATCAAGACCTTGAAATCATTAACCAGTTGGACGCGCTTCGCGTGGATATTCAGGTCCAGGAGGTTGAACTTGAGCGTCGATTTCAACTTGGGCAACTGGATGATCCGGATGATCCGGCGGCGCGAAGCCCAAGGCATCAAGAATTGCTCGACCAATTTGACGAACTATTAGCAAGACAAAGTGAATTACTAATCAAAGAAGACTTTAGTCGAATCTATACCGGCGAAGGCGCATCTGGTATGAATGCTGGTACCAGCTACGACTTCACGATTTATTTCATTAATGTACCGGCAAACAAGCTTGAACTCTGGTTTTGGATGGAGAGCGATCGATTACTGAATCCAGTATTCCGAGAGTTCTATGCTGAGCGAAGCGTTGTGCATGAAGAGCGCCGTTTGCGAACAGATAGTACGCCAATAGGGAAATTCCAAGAACAGTTTGAATCGATGTTTTGGCAGTCGTCGCCATACGGATGGCCGGTTGTTGGATGGCCCAGTGATCTAGAAGGTATTACCCGTGAAGAGGCACTGACATTTTTTGATACATATTACGCGCCAAATAATCTGGCAGCTGCGCTTGTGGGTGACTTTGATCCGGATGAAGCGATCGAGTTAGCGGATCGTTATTTTGGACGACTTTCGCGTGGCGTCCGTCCTCCCCTGGAGCCGAGAACTCGTGAGATGCCCCAATTGGCAGAGAAGCGAATGGTTGCGTCGGCTGACACAAACCCTCAGGTATCTATCCGGTATCACTCCGTGCGTGATGGGCATGTCGACGAGCCGCCTCTTGTTGTACTTGGACAGTTATTGAATGGGCGCACAGGACGTTTGTACAAAGCACTAGTTGAGGAGCAGGAGGTTGCGACCTCTGCTTTTGGGGGACAGTCCGGATACAAGTACGAGGGGATGTTCGAATTACGCGGAACCGCAACACAAGACAGTACTCCGGAAGAAGTCGAATTGGCTATCTACACCGAACTTGATCGCCTCAAGAACGAACTTGTGCCGGTGCGAGAACTTCAAAAGGTAAAGAATCAGAACGCTGCAGGGACGTTCAGGGATTTGCGCAGCAATTATGGCTTACTGATGCAGTTGCTGATTCGAGAAAGTAACCGTGGCTGGGAACATATCAATACGGATCCAGCACTGTACGATGCCGTGACACCGGAAGATATTATGCGCGTCGCAAATACTTACTTTACGCCGGAGAGTCGTGCGGTAGCTATTTACTACCGGACGGAAGGTGAAGAGACTGAGATGGACCCCTTTTTGGCGGGCTTGAGTGATGAGGAGCAGCAACAAGTCCGCCAGGTGCGCTCTATGATCAGTCAGATGGACGCGCCGCAACTGACGCAATTTCTTGGGCAAGCAGAACAGATGATGAGTCAGGCACCCGCTGATGCGCAGGATGCTGCACAGGCGATGATTGCTGTGATTCAGCAGCGGTTGGAAGAACTTGAAGGTGGCCAGTAATGAGTAATCGTGTGAGGATGTATGGAGTTGGTGTTTTTGTGATCTGGGTTCTTGGAATCGGACTGGTTTCATTGCAAGACCTTCAGGCGCAAACGATCCCAAGCCACCCGCGTGAGTTGACGTTCGATGGATTGACGTTCGATCCGCCGGAAGCAGCATCGCATCGGCATGAGTTAGACAACGGTGTTGTGATGTATGTGGTTCCTGATCACTCGCTTCCACTGGTGACTGTGTCTGTCCTTGTTCGGACAGGAAGCTACCTTGATCCGACTGGCAAACCTGGTGTGGCTGCGCTGACGGGGAGCCAGATGCGCGCTGGTGGAACCGAGAGTTTGGCACCTTCAGAATACGACGAAGAGGTTGCGTTTCTTGCTGCTGATATTGGTAGCGCGATTGGCGACAGCTCTGGCAGGGCGAGTGTGAATAGTTTGACGAAGGACTTGGATGCGTCACTCAATCTGCTATTCGATATGATCCGGCGACCGAGGTTCGATCAGGCACGTCTGGATCTGTCA
>CAZWKO010000298.1:0-3952 GCA_964634925.1 uncultured Vicinamibacteraceae bacterium | reverse complement strand
GACCACCGGCACCCTGGTTGTTTGTGCACTGATAATGACCTTATGCGGTTGAACACTCCCAGCGCTCAGCTTTCCAAGGATTTTTTGAGTTTCCGATTCCATTTTTGACTCTTCACCAGGGATGTGCGGCAAGATGTTTCCGATGATGTCGAGCGACGATACCCCAGGGTATCCGGCGCCAGAAACGGCCTGAAGGGTTGTAACCATGACTTTTTCGAGCCCGAATCGACATAGTGGTGCCAGTGCCAACGTCATAACTATTGTTGAACAGTTTGGATTTGTAACAATTTTTCCAGACCTCGCCCTAGCGTCACGCTGCTGTTGGAGGAGGCCTAAGTGGTCTGGATTTATCTCGGGGATCAGTAATGGAATGTCGCGCTCCATGCGATAGTTCCTCGCATTGCTAACCACGGTGCGGCCTGCCTCTGCAAACTCTGACTCAACGCTGCCAGCTGCCGAGGAATCGAGTCCCGAAAAGACAAGCATAGGACTGCCGGATGGATCACAGCGCTTTACCACCATTTCGGCAACTGCGCGAGGGATTTCCCGATCAAGTCGCCAAGATGCGGCATCGACGTAACGTTTCCCTGCAGAACGTTCGCTCGCCGCGATCCATGAGATGCGAAACCATGGATGATGCTCAAGCGCGGCAACGAACTCTTGCCCCACCATCCCGGTCACTCCGAGAACACCGACGTCTATTTGATTAGCCATGAGATGTTAAGACCTACTCGCCAACTTCGTTTGTTGGAAAAAATTCGTTGTGCACAGATTGAACGGCGCGATCGATATGATCTTCTGAGATTACGCACGCAATTTTCATTTCCGAGGAACTAATGCAATCAATGTTGATCCCTTCCCGGGCCAGTACAGCAAACATCCGTCCTGCAAGCCCCGGTGTTGAAGCAAGCCGCGATCCAACAATCGATATCTTGGACACATCAGTATCAATAGTTGCATCCTGCGCTACCCCATCCGCTTTCCAATGCCCGAGGAGTCCGCTCACGGCGCTCACATATTCGTCATCGACAACAAACGTGATGCGTCCAACTTCCTCCGTGATGGCTCCTTGAATAATCAGTCTGACACTAATATTTGCTTCGGCAAGCTCTTGGAATACCTGGGCTGCCAATCCAGGTCTATCCGGCACGTCCGTGAGTGTAATCTTTGCGATGTTTTTCTCGCTACTCACACCAACAACCTCTGCTTGTTCCATTACCATGTCGGTCTCTCCGCGTATCCAGGTTCCTTCTCCGTCATGGAAGCTGGAACGAACGTGTATAGGCACGTCATAGGCCATACAGACCTCGGCAGCACGCGGATGTAATACTTTGGCGCCGCTCGATGCCATTTCTATTGCTTCTTCGTATGTGATTTCAGGCCAGCGCTTTGCATGCAGAACCTTATTCGGATCCCCTGATAGCACTCCGTCAACATCAGTGCAAATATCGCAGGCGGATGCTCCAAGGGCGGCAGCAAGCGCAGCGCCTGTGATATCGCTGCCCCCACGCCCGAGCGTCGTGACCTCATGGTCGCGTGTTAACCCCTGAAACCCAGTCACAATAACGACTCGTCCTCGATCTAATTCCTCAAGAATACGTTTGGTATCAATCGATTCGATTCGTGCAATGTTGTATGCATCGTCAGTTCGAATGCCGCATTGGGTCGCCGTTAGTGAAATCGCCGGAATGTTCAGGTCTTGAAGTGCCAGGCCAAGTACAGATACGGAAACTTGTTCACCTGTTGCTAGCAAAAGATCCATTTCTCTTCCACCGGGATTCCTCGCAACCGCATTGGCTAGGGCAACCAATTGATCAGTGGTCTTCCCCATTGCAGACAATACGACAACAATGCGCGATCGGGACTTCCGCGTTTCTGCAATTCGTTGGGCGATAGCCGAGATTCTTTCAGGGGTGGCAACCGACGAACCACCGTATTTCTGGACTACTACTCTCGAGTCTTTCTCAGTCATGACTGGACTTGCCGGGCAGCCAACTGAGCACGTAATTGATGTAGGAATAGTCCGACGTCTGTAACGATTCCTGCGGTTTGGGAGGAGCCACGATCAGCTAATTTGGTTACGACAGCGGGGTTTATATCGACGCACACAACTTTCACCCATGATGGAAGCATGTTGCCGACCCCAATACTGTGCAGCATCGTGGAAAGCATAACTACCATCTTGACACCCTTAAGAGCCTGGCCATATTGATTCTGAGCCTCGACTAAATCCATTACCGTGTCGGGCAGAGGACCATCATCGCGAATACTTCCGGCAAGGACGTAATCGACGTTATGTCGGACCGCCTCGTACATTACCCCTGAAGTTAAAATGCCTTGGTCGACTGCCGCACGAATCCCACCTGCGCGATTGATGACATTGATCGCACGCATGTGATTTTTATGGCCTTCCTCCACCGCTGAACCGGCATCGAGATCTATGCCCAAGGAGGTCCCGTAAAGCGCACGCTCAACGTCGTGTACTGCTAATGCGTTCCCAGCTAATAGAACATCGACAAAACCGCGTTTGATAAGGTCGGCAAAATGAGGACCGCCGCCGCTGTGAACAACGACAGGCCCGGCAACAAAGGCAATGCGTCCGTCACTAGATTTCACCTCGTCCATCATCGCAATGATCTTTTTGACACTGACCTCGACCCGGCGTTCTGACGACACATCATTCATCATGAATGCGAAACCGAGCCGATCTCGCTCTTGAAATTCTGGTGACACACGCACACCATCGACCCCACACACGACGTTATCGCCGCCGGTCACGTCACGTAACTTTAGACACCGGGCATGGTCGCCCTCTACCACGATTACCGCATCCATTCGCTGATCTTCAACTTCAATCCAGCGGTCGCCAATTCTGATTTCCGTCCGATGGTTTGTAGTCGAATAGAAGTCGTCCGGCACACAGGCCGCTTTTTCGGCGTGTCGAAGTGTAGCTTCACGTTCTGGCTGAGAGCGACAGCCGAGAGGCATCAATGCCTCTAGCAATTCCACGAGCGCTGTTTTCGTCGGTGCGGATACCTTGAGAATCAGTTTTGAATAGGCCTCGTTATCCCGACCGATGTCGAATTCCAAAACCTCAAACTGACCGCCACGTTCGATTACCCTGTCGAAGATCGCATTCAATAGTTGCGAGTCGACGAGGTGCCCCTCGGCCTCGACGATTTCACTGTACAAAGAATTGGACATACTAAGTGATGGTTTGATTATTGTCCCGGCTCGTCATGAACGTCTCAAATTCGCGCAGTGAACGTCCGAGAGGTGTTGGTTTATCAAGTCTGGGTGCAATGACATCCGTTGTCTTGTACCCATTTCCGGTTATACAGACGACCGTGCTTTCATCTTTTGGGATGATACCGTTCCGGATCAGTTTCATCGCTACAGCCAATGTCGTTCCGCCCGCCGGCTCGGTGAAGATACCTTCTGTTCGAGCAAGTAGTTGAATCGCATCGAGAATCTCTTCATCGGAGGCAGTATCTCCAGAGCCGCCCGACCGTCGAATTGTATCGAGTACGTGAAAACCATCGGCCGGATTTCCTATCGCAATAGATTTTGCGATTGTGTTTGGTTTGACGGGCTCAGGATGTTCTGCTCCACTACGTAATGCTGCAATCACGGGCGCGCACCCTTCGGCCTGGGCCGCATGTATCGCTGGTGGATCAGAGTCCATTAAACCGACTGTGTTGAGTTCATCGAAACCACGGCCAATTCGTGGTAGAAGCGTGCCACCGGCAACCGGACACACAAGATGCCTTGGAAAGCGCCATCCTAATTGCTCTACGATTTCAAAGCCGTATGTTTTCGCACCCTCTGCATAGTAAGCGCGCAGATTTATGTTGGCGAATCCCCATCCGTGCCGATCGCCAATCTGCGTGCAGAGTCGATTGACATCGTCATAGTTTCCGTCGATGGCGATGACATGGGGGCCACTGATGGC
>CAZWKO010000297.1:0-3956 GCA_964634925.1 uncultured Vicinamibacteraceae bacterium | reverse complement strand
TTGGTATCGTCGATGGTGGATAACAAAGGCTAAAGTGATAATGCTGAGGTGTCGTATGCGTGTTATGTCGAAACTGACGATGGCGGTTCTATGTCTACTTGGCACGGGATGTTCAAGTGATCAAGCTAATGATTCAGAGGGAGTAGGCTCGGTGAGCGACGACAATCCTTTTTATACAGAAAGTACGCAACCTTACCAGTTGCCCCCATTTGATCGCATTGACGAATCGCATTTTCTCCCGGCGTTCGAGCGTGGTATGGCCGAGCAATTAGAGGAAGTCGCAGTGATTGTCGGGCAGAGCGACCCCGCCACGTTTGACAATACGTTGGTTCCGCTTGAACGGTCGGGTGTGCTCCTGAATCGTGTTGCCGCGACGTTTTTTAATCTGAGTAGTGCAGATACAAATGAGACATTGGATCAAATTCAAGCAGAGGTGGCTCCCAGATTAGCTGCGCATACGGACCAGATTTTGTTGAATGGGCGATTGTTTGAACGTGTTCGTTCGCTGTATCAAGCGCGAGACGCTTTGGGATTGGACGATGAGTCTCTGCGTTTGGTGGAGCGGCACTATGTTGATTTTGTGCGTGCGGGAGCACTGCTCTCTGAGGCTGAGCAAGAACGGATGCAAGAAATTAACGGCGAGATGGCTGCGCTCCAGACCTCGTTCACGCAAAATGTTCTTGATGGCGTGAATGCCGCCGCGATTGTTGTTGATGACCGGGCACAGTTGTCTGGGCTGTCTGAAGGACAGGTGGCGGCGGCAGCCGCCGCAGCGAATTCACGGGGCCTGGACGGGAAATACGTAATCGCTCTTTTAAATACGAGTGGTCAACCAGCGCTTAGTTCTCTCGACGATCGTGCGCTTCGAGAACGCATTATGCGCGCGTCTTTGGCGCGTGGAAGCGAAGACGGGGACTATGACAACCGTCAGGTGATTACGCGACTTGCGGAGTTACGGGCAGAACGGGCCGTGCTGCTCGGATATCCAAATCATGCTGCGTACATTCTTGATGAACAGACCGCTCAAACAGTCACGGCGGTGAATGATCGGTTGGCGAGTCTTGTTCCTCGAGCCGTTGCTAATGCCGATCGGGAAGCGAGTGATTTGCAGGCGATGGCCTCGACCTCTGCGGGTGATGTAGAACTGGCCTCATGGGATTGGTCGTACTTCACGGAAAAGGTACGCGCTGACCGCTACGATTTTGATGCAGCCGAACTGCGTCCGTATTTTGAAATCGATGCTGTGATTAAGAACGGCGTGTTCTACGCAGCCAACCAACTGTATGGCATTACCTTTGAGTCACGGCCAGATTTGTCGGGCTATCACCCGGATGTTCGGGTGTGGGAGGTCTTTGACCATGATGGGACACCGTTAGGTCTGTTTCTCGGTGATTTTTATGCGAGGCCATCGAAACGAGGTGGGGCATGGATGAGTGCGTATGTCACCCAGTCGAAATTACTTGGCACGACTCCAGTAATTGCCAACCACCTTAATATTACGAAGCCAGTTGATGGTGAGCCAACGTTACTAACATTTGGTGAAGTTGAGACGATGTTTCATGAGTTTGGTCACGCATTGCACGGATTCTTTTCCGATGTGGAATATCCATATTTTGCTGGCACAGCTGTTCCGAGAGATTTTGTGGAATATCCCTCTCAGGTGAACGAGATGTGGGCTACGTGGCCCGAAGTGCTGACAAATTATGCGGTTCACTATGAAACTGGTGAGGCGATGCCGAAGCAGTTGCTTGATAAAGTATTGGAAACGGCTGCGTTTAACCAGGGCTTTGCCACCACAGAATATCTTGCCGCGTCACTACTGGACCAGGCTTGGCATCAATTGACTGTTGACCAGGTGCCGGCACCGCAGGATGTCACTACGTTTGAGGCTCGTGCGTTGCAAGATGCAGGGGTTGGGGTAGCGGTTATCCCACCGCGGTATCGGAGTACCTACTTTTCACATATCTGGGGCAGTGGATACTCAGCGGGTTACTACTCCTATATCTGGGCAGAAGTCTTGGATGCTGATTCCGTCGAGTGGTTCAAGGATAATGGTGGGCTTCGACGCGAGAACGGTGATCATTTTCGTCGCACGTTATTGTCGAAAGGAGGCAGTGTCGATGCAATGGAGCTCTTTCGAATGTTCCGAGGTGCGGAACCGAACATCGAACCGCTTCTCGTTCGGCGCGGTCTTAACTAGTCGAAGAGCGAAGTTGTGATTGGGCGACAGTCGTCCAGTGCTTTGTGCGGCTTGCGAGTCGTATTTCTAATATCTTTTTGACGGAAATATGTGGGCAGGTATCGTGCACGTACCCGAGCCAGTTGGTCGCGTAGGTGTGAAGCCAGGCTATGTATTCGTTGCACAAAGATTGACTGTCGACTACTGCGAGTCCGCGTTCTGCCCATATGTCAAATCGGGTAGTTACTAGAGACACCAACTCAGTCTGATATTGCTTGAGGTTTTCCGTATGCCCCAGGCGGTTGTTCAGATGGTCATCGTGGTGGCGTAACCGATCTTTGGCGATGTCGGTTGCGCGAGACCATATCGCGCGTGATTGACTGTCTAGTTTGAATGGATTTTCTCCCTCAACAGGGTCCCGGTGGGACCACCGCGGGCGAGCAGAACTTTTCAACCGTTCTGGAAACGAGGTCAAGCTGTGCATGTACACACGATTGTACGAGTACAATACGGTCCCGCAGTCGGTTCTACGGAGCAGACTGGCTTATAAGGCATTCTGCCTCGAATTCTGTGACGAAATATCACTCTACGTTATTGCAAACGTCGTTAATGGGTATGACTTCCGTCGCCCGGTTTGTTGTGTGGTTCGGAGTCGTTTGTGTTCTGCCCACTTCGACTTTTGCTCTATCGTCAGACGAGCGACCACAGGTTCAGGTGGTCCGGGTCGAGCCGGGCACCGTTCGAGTTGATGGAACACTGGGTGATACAGCCTGGAATTTGGCGACGCCGGCAACGAATTTTACTCAGCGAGAGCCGAACGAAGGCGAATTGGCCCGCGACAGAATGGACGTTCGCTTCCTTTACGACGATGGGTCGCTCTATGTCGGTGCGCGTATGTATTCCTCGCAGCCTGTTCAGGCGTCTTTGAGTCGGAGAGACGATCCGGGACAGGCCGAGTTTTTTGCAATCGCTTTGGATACCTATTTAGATCGGCGGACGGCGTATGGTTTTGGCGTTACTGCTGCTGGGGTTCGGGTGGATGTCTTTTTTCCAACGGACAACCAAGACCGCGCGGAAACAGATTTCGATCCGGTCTGGCAGGCGAGAACGGTTGTGACCGAGGACGGATGGACAGCCGAGTTCCGGATTCCGTTTTCACAACTTCGCTTTAACAGTCGGGATAAAAATGTTTGGGGACTAAACATTATGCGGTACATCCCGTCTGCAGAAGAGGAAGTGTATTGGTCTCTGGTTGAACGTACTCAGAGTGGCTGGGCTTCACGGTTCGGCGATTTGACGGGCCTTGATGATATTGCCCCACCACTCCGACTTGAGGTTCTGCCGTACTTGGCGGGGTCGTCACGAATATCGAGTGAACGTGATTCGGGAAACCCGTTTGACGACGGCACCGCGAGTAGCGGTCGGACAGGGGCAGACGTTAAATATGGCATTGGTTCGAACCTTACCCTCGATGTTGCTGTGAATCCTGATTTTGGGCAGATTGATGCCGATCCAGCGGACGTTAATTTGACCGTGTTTGAAACATTTTTAAGAGAACGCCGTCCCTTTTTCTTGGAGGGCAGCAATGTCCTTCGGGCAGGGACCGGTAATTACTACTATTCCCGTCGGATTGGGGCCCGTCCGACGGGGCCGGCATCAGGTGACTACATTGATTATCCAGAGACAACCACCATACTTGGTGCTGCCAAACTGACAGGTCGGTTGCCATCAGGGACGTCAGTCGGATTTCTTACGGCCGTGACAGATGACGAAACGG
>CAZWKO010000296.1:0-3984 GCA_964634925.1 uncultured Vicinamibacteraceae bacterium | reverse complement strand
GCGTTTGCGCACTTGCTATTAACCACGATCGCTTTGGCTTTGCCATTCGATAGTGATAGCTGGTTTTGTGAGATAACTACCGGAGCAGCGACCGCTCGATTAGTAGTAAAGATTCCGGCCGCGTTGGCCAATTGGTCCGACACAATCATTGCCAAGTCAAGTCCGGAAGGTTTTAGACCACACGCGACGGCTGACGCTTGGTACCCTTTCGCTGCAGTGATACCACCACTGACGGCGGTGATAGAAGTTTCGTTCATCGCGTTGCTCCTAGGTCAGCTGTTAAATCGAGCACAACAGCGTAACGATCGCAGCGACGGAAAAGGTCACAGGTCTGGCAATCCATTTCGATCTTAGAAGATATCCATGGATGTGGAACGATTGAAAAACCAGTCTGCACGAATGGTCTTGGACTGTGAGTAAAAGCACAGAGGCGGGGAAACTGCAGCGAGATCGCTTCGTCGATCAAGGCTTTGAGCAGGTATGTGCCAACACCTTGTTTTCGTTTTGTTTCTTTGACGACGAGAGAGCGAACCTCTGCGACATTCATGCTTAGGCGTGCAAGTTCGCCGCACCCGACAAGTTCTTCAGAGTCGATGGCAGCAAAGAAACGAGTTGAATGCTGATGGACCTCCTCCAGTGAGCGTTCCAGTAAATGACCGGACACCACATTACTACTGATAAGTTCATAGATACTGAGAGCATCATCAGGCGTAGCGGGACGGACTAGTGGCGTGTCTTTGTTTTGCTCCGTCGGAAAAGCCCGTAAAGTTGTTTCGGTCACGTGACAGCTTTAATTGTGTAGTTGTTAGTTGTCGTATGTTTTTACTGAAACTGAGCTCCTGCGTCAGCAAAGGCAGCTCGCAGTCTAATCAAGCCATCGTCAATGTCTTCATCGCTGATCGTTAATGGTGGAAGCAGTCGCACGACTGTTCCGGCCGTTCGATTAATCAACAACTTGTGTTTAAGTGCTGTGTTAATTATTCGGTCCGCCACCGCGAGATCGACTTCAATGCCGCACATGAGTCCAGCACCCCGGACTTCGTGAAGTTGGTTACTGGCTGAGACGAGTGTGTCGAGTCCTGTGCGAAGGCGTTTGCCAACCTCCGCCACACGCTGAATAAGTCCGCCTTCAAGCGCATTGAGAAATACGAGTGCTGCCTGACATGCCAATAGGTTTCCACCGTAGGTGCTGCCATGGTCGCCGTACGACACACTGCTGCCAACTTTTTCATTTAACAGCGCCGCGCCAATGGGAATGCCTGCACCGAGCGCTTTGCCAAGTGACATTAGGTCTGGAGTAAGACCAAGTTCAGAGCTATAAAATGGTTGACCGGTACGACCCAAACCGCACTGAACTTCATCGGCTATTAGTAGTGTCTGCGTTGTGCGACAGGCGTTGGAGATGGCGTGTGCGGTCGCGGCTGGGATCGGACGCACCCCACCTTCGCCTTGAATTGGTTCGACAATGACGGCCGCTGTGTTGTCTGTAATTACTTCCTTGATTCGATCAGTATCCATTGGCGATACAAATCTGATCCCTGGAAGAAGTGGGGAAAAGGGGACCCGGTAGGGTTCTCCGGCCGTCACAGATAGTGAACCGAAAGTGCGTCCGTGGAATGAGCCTTCAAAGGCAACAATTTCAGATCTGTTTGTGTTTCCCTGACTATGCCAATATCGTCGAGCGAACTTAAGGCATGCCTCTACGGCCTCGGTGCCGCTGTTGCAGAAAAATGTTCGCTCAAGACCAGATATGTTAGAGAGACGCGAAGCAACTTCAGCTTGAAGCGGATGGAAATAGAGGTTTGAGGTGTGAACAAGTTCGTGTGCCTGCTTTCCAATAATTTCTGCGAGTCCAGTATGGGCATGACCAAGCGATGCCACTCCGATTCCTGAAAGCAAATCTAAATATTTTTGGCCATGCTCATCTATTAGGTGTGAATCTTTCCCGCGGACGAACATAACCGGTATGCGTTTGTATACCTGCAGTACATGCTCGGCCTCTTTCGCGATAATTTGTTCAGACTGTGTTGTCATCTTGTATTACATCTTTTCGAGCGCAAGGCACTATTGCGTTAATACTGTTCCGCCGACCACCCGTTCAAAGAGCCCTAGCCTCGCATTGCTTCCGTTGATAATCGCTACTGTGTCGACACCATTGCTTAGAGCTTCTTGACAGGCAAGCAACTTGGCGATCATGCCAGCACTTGCAGAACCGTCATTGATTACACGCGTCACAGAGTTACCGTCCAATGTTGGTATTGTTTTCCCTGAAGCTTCTAAGACTCCATTTGTGCTACCAGTAATGACAAGTCGACTGGCCTTAAGTCGACCGGCTAAATGACTAGCTAATGTGTCAGCATTGATGTTGTAGAGCTGTCCCTTCGCTCCAGCGCCAACGCTTGCCATGACCGGGGTGTAGCCTTGCTCAAGCAAGTTGATAAGTAATTTCGGTGGTTCCATACTGTACGGGCGACCGACATAGCCGAGGTCCCATTTTTTCCCGTCAGCGGCGCGATAGGTTTTATCTCGTCTTACTGGTACTAATGTTGCGTCGGCACCAGTAAGACCGACAGCACTCGCGCCCGCCGCACTCATTGCCGATACCAATCTGGTATTAACACGTCCGGCAAGCACACCAATGACGATGTTTAGTGTGTCTCCGTCGGTAATACGTAAGCCGTCGATTGAACGCTTTGGAATGCCGTGCTTAGCTAAGTCCGCATTGATTTCTCGTCCACCCCCGTGAACGACGACCAGGGATTTTCGCGTGGCTAGTTCGGCTAATGTACGGGCCATTCGTCGTAAAGACGAAGCCTCTTCAAGTAGTTCGCCACCGAGTTTTACGACCATTGGTCGTCGTGTCTGAGGCGTTTTTTTTACTTTCACAATAGCCCTTTCGATTCCTCTAAATCATGGGCAATATTGAAACTTTGAAGAGCTTGTCCCGCGGCGCCTTTGACGAGATTATCGATACATACGACTAGCACTAGACGCGTGCCTTCAAGAATCCAACCGATATCGCAAAAATTTGTATGTACGACATGTTTGATTTCAGGAGGTGTGTTTCCTTTCAACCTTATAAAGGGTGATTCTTGATACACGCCTTCTAGTGCTTCCCGAATCGTGCTGTCCGTTGTTCCAGGCCTCACGTGTGTATAAATGGTTTCTAGTATTCCACGGTCTAGTGGCACGAGATGGGGTACGAACGTTACGGGCCTGAAGAGTTCCTGCTCGATTTCTGCAGTATGACGATGCGAAAAGATTCCGTAAGCTGCAATACTTCCATGTACCTCGGAAAAATGAGTTCGTTCCGATGGGTTTTTGCCCGCGCCTGAGATGCCGGATTTCGCATCAATATAGATATCAGCGTTGTCGGCTAATAGTCCCGAACTTACTAATGGTTTAAGAGCGAGAATAGCCGCGGTCGGATAGCAACCTGCGCAGGCTACCAGGTTCGCTGACAAGAGGTTTTCCCTATGCCATTCTGGCAGTCCATAGGTAGTTTTTGTTGGAAGCGAGGGGCTCTTCGGGTACCATTTTTTTCGCAGTTCTTTATCGCGAATTCTGAATGCTCCGGATAGATCGAAGACTTTTCGTCCATTTTCTACTAGCTTCGGCGCGAGCTCCGCGCTAATGCCGTCGGGCAAACCAAGAAATACAACCTCACTTTTAGCGATGAGTTTTTCAATCGAAAAAGGTTCGATTTGTCCATGCCACAAGTTTTTTAGTGCCGGAAGTTCTTGTGCCTCGTTGTTGGTCGCAGAAGACATTGCCACGGCGATCTCGACATCATCATGCCGCACCGCGAGCCGTAAAAGCTCCTGCCCCCCGTAACCAGTTGCGCCAGCGACACCTAATTGTATTTTTGACATGAATATTTATACCGTTAAGAGACTATATATACATATTTACGAGTGCGACCGTCAAACCAAAGTATTAAATAATTGGCTTTAAGGCAATAACAAAAGGCTCTAGTAGTGCTTT
>CAZWKO010000295.1:0-4017 GCA_964634925.1 uncultured Vicinamibacteraceae bacterium | reverse complement strand
GCCACGTCTCCTGTACCAGGAGGCATATCTACCACAAGATAATCAAGTTCACCCCACCGTACATCTTGAAAAAACTGCCGGACAACACCATGCAACATCGGACCACGCCAAATAATCGGTGCCTTCTCGTCAGTAAGAAAACCCATCGAAACAACTCGTATCCCGTATCTTTCAGCTGGTACAATTTTCTTGCCATCTGATTCCAGCTGAGAAGAAATACCGAGCATCATAGGAACGTTCGGACCATAAACATCTGCATCGATGATGCCTACTCGCCCCCCAGACTTCGCAAGAGCGACCGCTAGATTCACCGACACCGTGGTCTTACCAACACCTCCTTTGCCAGCACCGACGGCAATGATATTTTTGATGCCAGGAATGGCAGGAGCAACGGGTCCAGGAGGCGCTGGATTTGCCTGGCCGCCTGGGGTCGCCATTGGCAAGGACGTTCTCTTCGGCTGGTTTGACTCATTGGGCATAAAAGAAAACCTCAGCAACTAAAACACGTCTCTCGCAACTCATTAGAGAATCCAACTTTATAGCCTGCATTAATTATTCAAAACCTAACGTTCCTATCTAGAAACGATCCCAACTCTAATCGCGGACTTCGATTAGCGCGTCTATTCGGGTTAAAGACGAGTACGGTAGTCTGACCACAAACTGTATCGAGCTTCCATGTCGAACACCCGCTGGAAGATTTAGTGTAACTGAATGAGGAACTTCTCCTTTTCCAGAGCCGTGACAGAATTCACAAGTTGTCGACGCTAGTTCTCCACGGCCACCACAAACAGGACATGTCTGACTTACAGAAAAACTAAAGGGAAATCGCACACCAACATGCGCCTGGTATGAAGACAACTCTATCTTCGTATTTTGAACCACATCCCGGCTAAAGTCGGAAGCACCCCAAAAATCCTTAAGCATACCGGCAACAAATTTCGACAGCGGCGGGAATCCCACCTCAACGTCAAGACTAAAATGCTTTGCCTGATAGTTAGTTGGATGAATCAGCTGACGCGGAGACTTTCCAGAAGTCCGTCGCGCTAACTTCCAGTAGCCACTCCGGTGTATTTGAATATCTTGTCTTAAGAAACGACGAGGGGAACCAGGAACATCGAACACGGCTTGAAAGATAAAAGTAGATTAAAAAGAAACGGCAAGTCGAAGCTTCTGTCGGTCTCCCGCACTAAGGCTGTCGAGGTCAATACTGGACTCACACTCTTCGCACAAGAGTTCCAACACAGCCGGCTCAATATTGCCCTCATCCTTTGGGTCGAAGCGGGGGTTTCCACCTGCCTCTACCACTTCAATCGCCGTAATTTGGATTGTCTTTATCTGGAAACTCTTTTCATTTCCGCAATCAGAACATATCAGTGACATTAACTGAATTGTACACTACTGATTGTCTCGACCCGCTTAAAACCAGGCAAGAAAAAACGAGTTGATGTACCATCCTAGATTAATAAGTAGCTAATTGAGCATGAGCAACTACGTTATCGAAAGCGAAGCACGTGCCGGTCACTGGGTCGCGTGGGTCACAAGTTCAGGAGAACCCAAGCCAGTTGGGTCGGTGATACTACCCGGACAGACCCAAGAAGAAGCCGAGTCTAACGCTCAACGCTGGCTCGAGCGTCTCACTAAGGATTCAAGTCTTCTTCGAAGATAGCCTTTGAGAGGTGCTAGAGACCTTTGAGCAGGTTCAGTGGGTCTCTAGACTCATCGATGCTCAAGACATGGCCGGCATGATGCTCGGACAACGTGCAGTGTGGCCCTTTCACCTCCAAGGCAATCAAATCGACATCCATTGACATAGCGCGATAGTCAGCTGTAACACAGCCACATGGAAGCGTCGCAAGCATTAAGAGTTCAAACGGTCCACCCATAGAAGAAGAATTAGGCAATATCGACAATTTTTTCTTTCCGTGGCCGGCAACTGTTTTCTGGTTGGCACCTAACAACCTCCACCGCCCTCTATATAAGAACTATCGGTTAGCAACAGACCTGACCACAGGTCACGAACTTCACGGTATGTTACGAATCCGCCAAGTTATTTATGGATTTTTTCTAAAGAGATTGCCAGCACAACAAAATCATGCGGGCAACCAATTGGCCCCATCAGCATCGATAGCGGACAAGTTAATGATGCTGGAAGAATATCCGCAAAATTACCGCGACTAGGTTTTTTAATGGATAAACCACTTGTTGCCATCGATAGATACAGTCGAGCTCGAACGCGAGCCGAAGCGACGAAAAGTCAACGCTTGCTTTCCTCTTTCAATCAAGCATTAAACATGAAGACTAAGCCACCATTACTAGCTCCTCACGGGCGCCAACCGTTCATTGCCAATCAAAAATGTGAATGATTTTCTTTAAACACCCGAAATCAGAAGAAAATTGCTGTCTTGCAACACTAGAGACGACTTGAGGCTAAAAAGACTGTGGAAAAACTGTTTACGCCTTGTGGAAATAATGAGGATGAAAATTTTTTTTCTTCAAATTTACTCTACGAATTGTCTTGTGCTTACATGTGGACGATGCCTTCGCGTATTGCTTCGCTTGAAATCAAACTCTAGGTAAATAGAATTTCCCGGTCCAGCTTTTCACATAACGACACATTTCAAACTTATATAACTGTGCCCATCCATCACTTTAAAGAAACGATCAACGGGTATCAATACGAGATCGAGGTCACTCCGACACAGGGAAATCGTTGGCGAGCTTATCTTGTCAGAAATGCTGGAGGGCCAGGTGCACTAATGCCCTTCTATGGCGGAACACCAAAAGAAGCGGTTACGAGTTTGGTTTCATGGCTGTCCCTAGCACATCGAGTTGCAACAGATTCGGTATAGTACGCACTACTAGTTGTTACAAATAGCTAATGCGTCTATCTGTTCGATTTTTCGTAGCGACAGCGCTTTATCTCATCGTAGCGAATGAATGTTTCGCAGGTGAGCAAATAGTCGAACCTCCGGTAGTGCGTCTGATCGCTACAGGCGGCACAATTGCGAACCATCCGAACGGGCGACTAACTGCTGATGAACTGGTTGCATTAGTGCCCTCACTAAGCCGGTTGGTGTCCGTCGAAACAGAGCAATTTACCAACATCCCTAGCAGTGCGATCAGTTTAGATCATTGGCTAGAACTTTCAACTCGACTAAATTCAATCTTGGACGAACGTCCTGACCTCAATGGAATCGTCGTTACAACTGGAACTGATACGCTTGAAGAAACAGCATATTTCCTTAATCTGACCGTAAAAACAGACCGGCCGGTTGTAGTGGTGGGGGCGATGCGAACACCTGATGAGATCGGATATGACGGGTCTGCGAACCTGATAGACGGATTCAGAGTAGCCGCTGCCACAGCATCCAGAGGTCGAGGAGTGCTTGTCGTACTAAATGAGCAGATTCATGGAGCCCGTGACGTAACCAAGACTCACGCACAACGATTGGACACCTTCAATTCAGGAATATACGGACCCATGGGGTCTGTGGAACCCGACCGTATCATCTACTACCGTCGACCAATGCGTAGGCACACCCGCCGAACAGAATTTGATCCAGCAACCATTGCCCGCTTGCCTCAGGTTGACATCGTAATGAGCTATCTCGGTGCGACTGGCAATTTGATCACTGCCGCGCATCAAAATGGTGCAAAAGGCCTTATTATTGCCGGCGCCGGCGCCGGCGCAACAACTCCGGGACAGAGCAACGCTCTCCAAAAAGTAATTGACGCCGGCTTGAAAGTCGTTATCACTACAAGAACAGGCGCTGGGCGAATACCCGCTCGCCGTTCCGTCAACAGTTCTGACGGAAATAGATCAAGCTGGCGATATGCAAACAACCGTATATCAGGGAATGATTTATCACCGATTAAAGCACGTGTACTTCTCATGCTTGCGCTGTCTAAGACTTCAGACAGCATGGAAATAAAGCGGATGTTTAGGGTCTATTAGCAATTAGATGGTGGACCAGACGGGGGTCGAACCCGTGACCTCGTGAATGCCATTCACGCGCG
>CAZWKO010000294.1:0-4019 GCA_964634925.1 uncultured Vicinamibacteraceae bacterium | reverse complement strand
ATTGTAAGTTTTCTCGAGTCAACCTTTAATCTATCATCCTTTGACCTCAGAGACCGCTCACTACTTGAATTTACCGGGACGGAGGTTACAGGACTGATTATTGAACACGACTCCTCCACACTCAAGTTCAGTAAAACAGACGGCGCATGGAACCTCGTTGAACCCGTGCGGGCACGTGGCGATTTTGGGCTTGTAGAAGGACTCTCAGGACGCATAGGTTCTGCAGAGATGATCGCGGTCGAAGCGGAGTCCGTTGATACCGACTTTGAACCATTTGGTCTTGACAAACCACAAATGACAGTCACCGTGGAAACCGATGCCGAGAACCACGTTTTGGTAATGGGAAACGAAAGCCCTGTGGGTACTGTTTACGGCCGCGACGCGTCTCGCTCTCTCGTATTTACCGCAGACGCTTCGCTGTTCGACGAATTGGCTCGGGATATAAATACCTACCGCAAGAAAGAACTTTTCGACTTCCAACCATTTAATATAAATGGCATTACCTTCACAAGAAATGATGAAACATACCATTTCGAAAAGGGATCCGATAACGATGACACTTCGGACACTCCCAACGAACAGCTCTGGCAACAAGTCGAACCTGATCAGGAAGCGGTTGAAGCGATTGCATTTGACGACTTCCTCTCAAAGCTGTCGGGGTTACGGGCTCAGTCGTTTCTCAACACGCGCGACAACACCGGGCTTGATATACCGCTAGCAAGCTTTACCGTTATCTACGGGAACGAACAGCAGGAAACTGTAACAATCGGTCAGGTCGGAGACGCTTATCACGGCATTCATGGCGAAGAAGACGGTGCTGCGGTCATAGAGAGCACGTCCGTCAGTGGCGTATTCGAAGCAATCGATATGGTTCTCGGTGCCACAGTAGACACCGAGCCTTAAGAAGGTTCAACATAGCGCCGTGCAGCACACACTCGCGCGGCTGATCAACTGGTCTCGGACGCTTGTCTTCACCGCGGGCATCTTCTTTGCTGTGTTAACGGCAATCGGCTGTGCCTCTCGGCTACCAACGGCATTTCCCGGCACAAGTAACGCGTCTGCCCTAAATACCTCTGCTCTTGGTCAGATCAAGAGGTTCTTAGACAAGACCTTACACGCCACCCCGCTTGAAACCATTCTGTGGGGTATCGATGTCCGGTCAATTGATCGCAATGAACAGATCTACACCAACAACCCAGACACGTTACTGACCCCTGCATCCACCCTGAAGATCATTACTCTTGCCGTCGCGTCCCAAGCACTTGGCTGGGATGATCGATTCGAAACAACTCTATTTACCAACGGCCACATCGAACGTAATGTGCTACACGGCGACCTTATTGTGAGAGGCAGTGGAGACCCAACAATCGACACCGAGATAATGACCGCGTGGGTCGGAAAAATTCGCATGCAAGGCATTCATCGCGTCACCGGAAACATTATCGGCGATGACCGTATAACCTTAGGACAGGACCTCCAACACGGTACACCTTCCCCACCACAGTTAGGATTCGGATGGTCGTGGGATGATCTTGCATTCGGATTCGCGGCTCCAGCGGGACCTCTTCAGTACCAAGAAAACGTCGTGGGGATACAAATCACACCTAGTCAGACGGTCGACGCACTAGCTGAACTCACTATTCAAACTACGGGCTCTGGATTAAAGCTTGTCAACCAAGTTATTACCGCATCTGGCACCGAACCGAGTCTCATTCAGCTTCGCCGAGTCGCGAATACACAAAATTTGGTGGTGTCAGGCTCAATTGGCCTAGGGTCTAGTGCGGTTGTCCGGTCAGTATCCGTCGCCAATCCGACAAGGTTCTTTGCGCAGGCGTTTCTTACCGCTCTAGAAGCCGACGGGGTCGTTGTACTCGGAGATGCTGTTGATATTGATCAATTGTCTGAAGCCCAGAGAGACTCGGCTACAAACGAACTCTACGCCCTGCTGACGACCCAATCAGAACCACTGTCAATAATAGCGATTGACATGATGAAACGAAGTCAAAATCTTTTTGCAGAATCAATCTATCGACGACTCGGTTTCAGCTTTAATGACAATAGTGCTGCTATTGTCTCGCACGTACTCGCTGATTGGGGTATCCAGCGTAACCGTGCCATTATCGTAGATGGCTCGGGACTCTCACGCTACAACTACCTCACAGCGAGCGCTCTGACAGACATCCTTGTCCGCCTCTTCAAGAATGAGGTCGATCAGACTCTCTTCTTACCTACACTACCCATCGCCAACGAAGACGGCACCCTGAGGAATAGGTTTGGGGGAACCGCCACCGCTGGCAATGCCCACGCAAAAACCGGCTCTATGTCACACGTCCGAGCGTTAGCCGGGTACGTCACGACCGCTGATGACGAACAACTAGCTTTCTCGATTCTGGCTAACAATTTCAGTGCTAATCCAACAGATGTAGTCACTGCCATCGACGCGTTCGTCTCAGCACTGGCAACAATGTCCCGTGGTGATTCCTAATCGAAACGAACGAGTCATCCGTTAATTGGCAGAATCTAACTTACGACTTACCGACCTTCTTCACACCAATGCGAGGACACATTGATTCGACAGCACATACAGTGCATCTCGGATAAACCGGCCGGCAAATGTTTTGTCCCCAAGTCACCAAGTACAAGTTGATTAATGCCCACCAACGTCGCGGAGCGACAGTATAAAGCGCTTGTTCCGTTTGTTCTGGCGTCTTCGTCACGACCCAGCCGAACCGATTCGAAATCCGGTGAACATGCGTATCGACACAAATATTTGACGCACTCTCGTGAGCAACGATCAATGTCAGGTTCGCCGTCTTCCGTCCAACACCAGGCAATGTCAAGAGGTCGGACATAGTAGTCGGAACGGTTCCCGCGAATCGTGACAGGATCTGTCGACTCGCTTCTTTTACATGCCGTGCCTTATTACGATAAAAACTTACCGGGTAAATCAGTCGCTCTAACGTTGTAATAGACAGACATGCCATCGCCTGGGGCGTACTCGCCCGACGAAAAAGACGGGTTGACGCTTCAAGGGTCACTGCATCTTTTGTTTGAGCAGACAACAACGTTGCGATCAATACCTGAAATGAATCTCCTTTTTGTTCTTCGGCCAATTTTTCGATCGCAGGATTATCCATACGTTCAATAGCTCGAGCCAGCCGACGCATAACAACACCGACAGATGGGGGCTGCTTAATAGCCATGGGATCGGCAATAGCCGCAATGCTCGCAAAGCACGGTCGGTTCTATGATGGAAAATTTATCCGTCGAACCAATAGAATTGTTGTCCAAGTCATACTGGTATTGACTTAAATGAGTGGCCACTACATTGACTGGTAATACGTCGTTGTTACGACCGCGAGATTTGTTCGAGAAATAATGATAAATAGCCTGCTCAACCGCCACAGTCGCACGTTTATCAGTCGCCCTCATCAACAAGTCACGGAATCAATAACACCCACAATAGCCGCGTCAACCGGAGCGGCTCGACGACGCACAGCATGGCCAGCCGCACGACCTTCAATCACCAACAACACTTTATCGCCAATACCAGCCTGCGCCGCATCAACGGCTAACACTGTAACGCCAGATGCACAACCATCAGGATCAATCGGCTGAACAAGCAAAAGCTTGGCTCCGTGTAATTTTTCATGCTTTTGTGTGGAGACCAAAGCACCAGTCACGCGTCCAATTCTCACTATTGTCCCTACATATCAGACTGATGAGACCACTGGTCTACGATACCAACGACGTTAGCGTCCGTTGTAACTTGAGCAGGTAAAAACGGAACTGTCGCTTCTCGACCGCGTACGAAAAACACTTCTTCACCGACGCCAGCCCCTACTGAATCGACCGCCACAACCGCACGTCCAATTTCCGTACGCAGTGGATGGAGCGGCTGTAAGACCAAGAGCTTCTGTCCTGTTAAGCTCTCGTCTTTGTGCGTAGAAATGACGTTACCAATCACTCTGGCCAGCTGCATCAGTCTGAATCAATCTCTACCGTGTCGACAATGCCCA
>CAZWKO010000293.1:0-4021 GCA_964634925.1 uncultured Vicinamibacteraceae bacterium | reverse complement strand
TTACTGGGATGGGGATACATTAGTTGTTACCACTAAGAATATTGACCACAGGGTTAGCGGTCTGCAGCCATGGTCGTTATTTCACTCGCACGAAGGTTCCGGCGATGGTCTGATACTCGTGGAGCGTTTTACGAGAACATCTTCTGGCGAGCTTGAGTATGCAGTTGAGGTGACTGACCCGCAGATGTATACGCGACCGTGGACAGTGTCGTTTCCGTTTTCCTTGTCGTCTGACCTGATGTTTGAATATGCGTGTCACGAAGGAAACGAAGGAATGGTCGGGATTCTGGCAGGTGGTCGCGCGGAAGATGCGGAGGAGGCAGCAGCACGTTAGATTACACGTGACCATTGGTCACAGTTGAAATCGCAGGTTTGTTCTGAGGTGTCTGATAAACCTGCATAGCGAACAACTAGGTTCGACGGAAGGCCGATCCTGGGATCGGCCTTTTTTCGTTTCGGATCACCTACAGTTGAATTAGTGAGCAATAGACAAGTAATTGATTTCTTGTCTATTGGTTGCTCAACTTAACGAAACTGCTGAAGTACGCCCGGTTCGATAGTGCACGAGATTGTCCGTGCATCACCAATTATCTCAAGGGTGACAGCCGTCGTTGGAGCCCATGCCGGGTAGTCAAAGGTAAAACGACCATCTCGCACGTTCAGGTCAACTGGATTAACCGAAGTTCCCTCGCGTATCAGTGTCAGATCTGTAAGTGTGTTACCAGAGCCTTGCACTGATGAAACGCCGAATGTTACGCGAGTGTTTTGCGCCGCATAGAAGTCTGGTTGTGGTGCCGGTCGCTTCGATGTCCTGCGAACGGCATGCGTCCAGCAGGACGCGGCCGATAAAACTCTCCGTGCCTGTCAGAAAAATACTCAGGACAGTCCTCCTTGTGATCCCGCTCCGGTCTTCTTCAGCCAGCCGTTCGGAGAGGATGTGATGCCGTATCGAGTCCAGTGCGGATCAGTCGCGAACTCGGGGTGACCAGCAAGGAATGTCTGAATCGCCGTCAGCGGGTGATCGTCTTTCCATTCGGGCTTCCCACGCGGTATGTCCCAGACCCACGCCTGGGCGCCATCGTGCGCCACGAGGTAGCTCCCCGGCGTGACGAGTTCGCTATACAACTCCAACTCACGCAACACATGCGCCTCGCTGTGGTTACTGTCCAGAAACACCACGACAACTGTCGCACCGGCTGCCGCGCGGCGCACGGCGGCCATCGTGCTGTCATCGATTGACGAACCCTCGATGAGTTCGATCCTGTGCTTCAACGGGTGCGCTTCGAGGGCTGACCGATTGTGTGAGCGAATATCGACATCGATGCCGATCACTTTGCCAGCACCGAGCAACTCAAGAATCGAAGCTGACAGCACAAGCGATCCACCATGTGCAACGCCTGTTTCGATCACAAGATCGGGTCGTACCTGCCATAGCAGCTCCTGCACGACTACGATGTCTGTCGGGAACTGAATCACCGGTCGGCCAAGCCACGTTGGCTCGTACATCAGCCGATGCTCGGCAGCGGCTTTGATCCAGAGATTACTGAGCAGGTCGAGGCCTTCGCGAGAGTACAGATCAACGGTTGTTCGAACCCCTGCGTTGTCGAGCGTGATCGTGGCGCCAGACTGTGCGGTGTAGTTCTTCATCGTACGAATCTCATTGAAAACCGTCGAGTCTCACCCCGGGACCACCGAGAGCAGCCGCGCGTATGCGTTGATAGTGTCCTAGGCATAGCGCATGTTACAACTGGCTGAGGACGGTGCCAAGCAGCACGCTAGATTACGCGTGACTATTCGTCATAGTTAGAAGCGTAGGTTTGTTCAGAAGCTTTGGGCGAATTCTACACAGCGAAGATATTAGTTCGACGGAAGGCCGGTCTGGTGATCGGCCTTCTTTCGTTTCGTCTCAACTACAGTTGAAATAGATAGCACTTGAGATAGGCACACGTATCGGTAGTTATGAGGTTGCTGGAAAATTGGGTGAAGTCGGTATGGGTTATGTGGGTTAGCGAAACTGTTGGAGTACCCCTGGTTCTATCGTGCACGAAATTGTCCGTGCGTCACCAACTATCTCGAGCGTGACAGCCGTTGTTGGAGCCCATGCAGGGTAGTCAAAGGTAAAGCGTCCGTCGCGTACGTTCCGGTCGACTGGATTTACCGAAGTTCCATTACGTGTCAGGGTAAGGTCTGCAAGTGTGTTCTCAGAGCCCTGGATTGGTGCTACTCCGATTGTTACCCGAGTCCTTTGTGCTGCATAGAAGTCAGGCTGTGGTGCTGGACGCCCACTTCGAACAGCCTGCCATACCTCATACGCGATCTGTTTGTATGCTGTGTAAGCAGAGAGTTCAAAGTCATCGTTTTTACAGAGTCCGGTATCCCAAAAGACGCATGGAGGGTCTTCGCCTCCTTGTTTGCCACACTCAATGGCATGGTAGTAGCTTTCAGATGAGATGGGCAAGATTCCTTGGTACCAAGACGGCGTTGCGTCAGTCCTTGCCTCGGCCGTAATCTGTGCTGCGGGACTTGCTGGTGACATAGCTACGAATAGCAGTCCCCAGAGACCGCTGACGGACCAACGATAAAGTCGTAGCATATGCGTTGATAGCATCCTAGGCATAGCTCATGTTACAACCGGCAGACGATTGTTCCCAAACAGTCTTTGGTGGTTAGTCACGAAAATTAATGAACTGTAGTGGTAAGTGAATCTTCTGTTCTTTGATGAGTTCGATGACTTTTTGTAGGTCGTCCCTTTTGTTGCCAGATACACGAAGTTGCGCTCCCTGAATGGCGACCTGCACTTTCATTTTTGCTTGCTTGACGAGTTTGACAAGGTGTCGCGCCAAGTCCGTGTCGATGCCTTGTTTGACCTGCACAATTTGCCATGCATCGCTGACATTCTGTTGGGTTGCCTCACGTTCGAGACAACCGACATTGATTTTTCGACTTGCGAAGCGAGCGGTCAAAATGTCATACATCTGATTGATTTGAAATTCGTTTGGTGCACGCAGAGTCACGGAACTGTCGGTGAACTCGAATTTTGCATTGGTGCCTTTGAAATCAAATCTATTGTCGAGTTCACGAGTCGCTTGGTTTACTGCGTTTGAGACTTCATTCAGATCTACTTGCGAGACAACATCAAAAGATGGCACGAGTTGAGGCCTTTCTGGCTAATTAATAAGGTTGAAACGACTTGCAACAGGATAGCCTGAGTCGTTCTCCGTTTTAGGATGAGCATAGTTATTCTTTAATGGCCATCTAAATATTTTCTAATGATTTAATTGAATTCAGAAGAGTAAGTGGCACATTTGTACGTTTGCCGTCAGAATTAGATGTCTTGGCTCCAGCAAATTGCCGGGTCATGAAACTCGGTGCAGAATTAAACAGGTTGGTGCGTTCAAGCGTCCTCTATACTGATTCCGTTGAAGTGACACGGATCGGGGACTTCTGCAGCGATGTACAAAGGCTGTAGCCGGCACAGAAGGTGTAGACGAGGAGAAAATCATGTGCGACGAACATACCCAACACGATGCAGAAGAATACGTTCAAGGCAGGGGATTAACAAGACGGCAGTTTGGCCAGTTGTCGGCAGCGGCAGGGATGGCGGCAATGTTTCCGCCTGTTGCAAATGCGCAAGACGTTGCTGAATCAGACGTCGAAGTGACGACTCCTGACGGGGTTGCAGACTGCTACTTTGTTCACCCGTCTAGTGGCCGACACCCTGCTGTGATCGTCTGGCCAGATATTCTTAGTTTACGACCGGCTTTTAGAACGATGGGTAAGCGGTTGGCGCAGTCTGGTTATTCCGTATTGGTTGTTAACCCGTTTTATCGAGAAGCGCGGTCTCCAGTTATTCCTGATGGCGCACATTTTGGGCAACCAGAAATTCGAGAACTCGTGATACCAATGATGCGGAATTTGACACCTGAAACGCACTTTACTGATGCACGGGCGTTCGTGGCATTTTTGGACCAACAAGGTCCGGTCGATACCAGTCGAAAAATTGGGACCACTGGGTACTGTA
>CAZWKO010000292.1:1091-4044 GCA_964634925.1 uncultured Vicinamibacteraceae bacterium | reverse complement strand
GCGACCGTCGCCGTATTTTTAATCTTGGGTACTATACCTGGGTCGAACAGCGCGGCGTTGAATTAGAAGTGTTCGATCAGAGAGTTGACCAACGATTCTGGAAGGACATACAAGAAGTGCTTCCTGTTTGGGATGATATGATTGATGATTTTAATAGGAAAACTGGCAACTAACGACCTGATTGATGCAGACCGATGGAGATGATCATACCGTGACGAAACCCTATCTTGATCTTCGGCGCGAGACATTGGCGCGAGACCGTAGTTTGCGTGATAAGGTAATGACTCTTGAGGAGGCGGCCACTCTCGTTGTTGATGGTGATCATGTAGCCCTTGGGGGATGTACTCTGTCCCGGACACCGATGGCGATGGTGTGGGCGCTAATTCGTGCAAAAAAAAAGGACCTCACGGTTTCACGTAGTATCACTTCCACGGAGGGCGACCTCCTGTACGGTTCCGGCGTAAGCCGGCACATTCTGACTAGCTGGTTTAGTCAGGGTATTATTTGGGGCGTATCCAAGGTGATGCGACACTATACTGAGAATAAACTAGCCAGTTTTGAAGAGTGGAGCCACATGGCCATTGGATTGCGATACCGAGCCGGTGCGATGGGCGTGCCCTTCATGCCGGTTCGCACCATGATGGCCTCGGACCTTGGCAGTAGTATTGAGGAAACTCGTGAGATCGACTGCCCGTTCACTGGCGATCGGTTACTCTTGGTGCCGGCATTGAATCCGGATGTTGCCCTCATTCATGTACAACGTTGTGATAGATATGGTAACGCGCAAATGGATGGACTTCCGTTTATGGATGCCGACATTGCAATGGCTGCCAATAGGGTGATCCTAACCACCGAGCAGATCATCTCTAATGAACAGGTTCGGCGGGTGCCTGCTCAGACAGCAATTCCATTCATGGCCGTTGAGGCCGTGGTCGAGGTCCCCTACGGTTGTGCGCCACACGAGTGCTATGGACTTTACGAACCCTTTCTTCCCAGCCTCGATAATTACGCTAAGTTGACACGGTCGGATCCGGTGGCTGGGGTAGAGGACTACCTACAAAAATTTGTTCATGAACCTAAGGATTGGAATGCGTATCTCGAACTTCTTGGGATGGAGCAGGTGATAGAGGCTACGGTTCGCGGTCGGAGCATCCATAATGACTAAGCATGCACACACCGCTTCAGAATTGCTGGCGGTTATGAGTAGTCGGCTGTTGAAAGATGGCCAGACAGTATTTGCAGGTGTTGGCATATCCCTTCTTGCTGCAACGTTAGCACAACGTATGCACGCTCCAGGCCTAACGATTTTGTTTGAAGGTGGTACTCTGGGACCATTCATTGTGCCAGGTGAACTACCACCTTCGACCAACGAGCAGCGTTGTACGCGCCGTGCCAATATGGTCCTATCTAGTACCGACGTGCTACTGCTCTTGCAACGTGGCTATGTCGATATCGGCTTTATGGGTGGAGCGCAGATAGATCAGTACGGAAACCTCAATTCATCATTCATCGGAGATTCTGGGGACCCGACTATTCGCTTGCCTGGCACGGGCGGTGGCAACGACATTGCGAGTTTAACCAATCTAATAGTTGCCATGGTCCATGAGAAACGTCGTTTCGTAGAGAGGGTCGACTTTGTTACTAGCACTGGGTTTTGGCAAGGAGGTTCAAGCAGAGTGAACTCCGGGTTGATTTCTGGTGGACCCGCAGGAGTGGTTACTGATCTCGCTATCTTAGGCTTTGACGACCAAAGCAAGCGTATGAAGGTCAGAGGGGTTCAGGCCGGTGTGACCCTTGAGCAGGTGCAGGAGAGAACAGGTTTTAAGTTGTTATTTGATGATGAGATTGAGAGCCTCAAACCACCAACTCGTGACGAGCTCACAATATTGCGTGAGTTTGATCCCGAGCGGATCTACTTCGGCTAGTTGCCTGGACAAGGTAGCGGAACGCAGACTAAAGAGGGCTGACATGGCAAGCAAAATTATCGGTATAGCGATGCAAAATTTTACGGCGGCACCCCAAATGCCTGATGCTACGGCATTGATTGACTACGGTGTTCGAGTAGAGGAGCTCGGATACGAATCGATTTGGGTATGGGATCATATCCTTCTTGGCGTCGAGCCCTATTTTCCTATTCTTGATTCTTTATCAATCCTTACGGCAGTAGCGGCTCGTACTGAGCGCATTCGACTCGGCACGGGTGTGTTGGTGCTTCCTGCTCGTAACCCCGTAGTGCTTGCGAAACAGCTGTCCAGCATCGACCAAATTTCTAAAGGAAGGCTGACGCTGGGTTTAGCTTCTGGATGGTATAAGCGCGAGTTCGATGCTATCGGTGTACCGTTCAACAAGCGGGGCAATATAATGGATCAAAATCTTGAGATCCTAGGTCGTTTGTGGGGAGAGGACTCGGTAACAGGGAGCTATCCTCCCTATGAACTGGCGGACGCTGTAATGTCTCCTAAGCCAGTTCAGAAACCACGGCCGCCGATTTTGATCGGTGGTTATGTGGATCGCGTTCTGAAGCGTGCCGGCGTAATGGGAGACGGTTGGCTTACTTATTATTACACGGTCGAGGGCTTTACAAATTCGTGGAATAAGGTCCGTCGCTTTGCCGAAGAGGCAGGTAGGGATCCAGCGACACTTCGCAACATCAATCAGCTCCCCATCTGCATTGGTAAGTCGCGCGGCGACGTGGAACAACAGATGCAGGAGTGGCTAACTACTGAATGGGATTTTGCTGGGTGGAGTGATTCAACAGCCGCTAGCGCAGTTATTGGTACAGTTGATGATTGTATTGAACAGTTGCAAGCTCATCTTGCCGCTGGTGTCCAGCAGATTACGTTGGTCCCTTACCGTTTTAGTATGGAGCAAATCGAGCAAATTGCTGAAGAGATAATTCCACAGATAGGTTGATATTAAGGGCGCCGACAGCAATTGATGGCTGCCTAAGTTG
>CAZWKO010000292.1:0-1081 GCA_964634925.1 uncultured Vicinamibacteraceae bacterium | reverse complement strand
CGGAAAACGGATTTTCGTTGGGAATTCTAGACTACCCGGATGGTAAAATTAAACTTGATATCAATGTATTACAGTCAGACCATATTTATAATGGCAATATGATGGAACTTTTAGTCAGTATATTTTTAGCAATCGCATTGTGTATTGTTTTCATATTGTCCGTGGGTGTCTTCGCTTCGCCAACGCATATTTATCTAACGCAATCGAAGCTCGCAATAGCCCACCTCTATTTTAAATATATTGATAATCTGAAAATTAATCGACTTTTTAGTAAGTTTCCTCTTTGGTATTCAGCTTTTCCACCACCTTCCATCGTACAGCCGTTACTTTGTAGCCGGGCCTGGAAACGTTTTGTTGTTCTACCAATTCAGTTTTTTGTTTTGCCTACTGCACTCGCCGCCATTGCATTACTGCCGTTAGTCAGCCCTACATATCAAATCGGTGGCGGGTCAGGTAACGAAATAATCATGGTATATGGAATTAAGAGCCATTTTATTGCATGCCTTTTAAATGGGAGCGTATGTTTTTGGAACGAGTGGGTGGGGCTTGGAAAAGCAATGCTGGTCGCTGGCGCAGTTCCCATAAATATCTTTACGCCGCTGGAGCTACTGTTCTCTGGCATATTAGATACTAGAGTTTACAAAATTGAGATTTTTATTTGTTTTTTTATCGGCGCTGCTCTTATTTTATGGTTCTGCAGGGAAATCAAGGTTCACTGGATGTTTGGCGTATTGGGTTTTGTCGCATACCTACACATCGGGAACATGACTCATTTTACTGGTTGGGTGATGTGGGCCAACACATACCTTTGGTCAGCGGCGGCTGTAGTTGCAGCAATTTTCTACTTCGTAAACGGTAGAAAAACGACTCGAACTCTATTTATATTGCTCGCGCTTGCAGCAAGTCTGGGAGCAAGAGCGGACGTCTATCCAGCCTTTTTAATTTTCATGGGACTGTTGTGTTTTATTAAATATTTCATGGATGTGAAATATGAGCCTCGACCTTTGAAGTCGTTTTTTGTCAACTTCACAATTTTCTCATTAGTTCCGTTTGCTTTGTACGCATGGCAAATGCCACTTAT
>CAZWKO010000291.1:0-4051 GCA_964634925.1 uncultured Vicinamibacteraceae bacterium | reverse complement strand
ATGGCGAGGCCGATGACAAACCCACTCAACGTCAAGGCCAGTGGCATCCGGCGCTCGCCGACCCAGCGAATCATGGAGGATGTGATTCGTTCTACCCCGCCGGTATGCTTCAATGCTTCAGCAAGAATCGAACCGAGGACAATAACAACGGCGATACCCTGAATGGTCCGACCAAATCCTTGCTCAAAGGCATCAATAAATTCAGACCGACTAATACCAGGAAGCATCCCGAACAAAAGAATTGGCAGGAGTAACGCGATGAACACGTGCCATTTAAAACGCGTAATCAACAAAAATAGCAGTGCAATCATCGCAACAAGCCCAGCTACAGCAACGATCGAACTGTCAGTAATCATGCGGCACTCCTACCGTTATGGACCTCCAGCCAGTCGGTCTATTCTGAGTCACCGTCCTCGCCAGACAAATGGTCATGCCCGTGCTCGTTTCCTGATGCACGAAATCGAAAGTAAACATTGCAAAGGCATCATAGATCTGCTTTGCTTTCCGTGCCTGCTCCGAGTAACCTGCTCGGGTTATTGGGACCAGCGGCTGGGTTCACCCACATCGAGAGCCGACGAGACTATTTACCTTGCCTCCCCTCTCGCAGGTGATTGCAGTTTTGAGTCGTACTTATTGGCGTGAGCCAAGTGAGCTTGTGAAGGAGCCATTAGATGGGGAATAGGTTGTATGTCGGAAATATCCCGTTCTCTGCGGGTGAAGATGAACTTCGTGAACTTTTTGCAAAGTTCGGTGAAGTTGAGTCCGTCCATGTCGTGACAGACCGGGCAACAGGCCGACCACGAGGGTTTGCATTCGTGGAAATGGTCAACGAAGATGACGCGCAGAAGGCAATTGGTGACTTAAACCAAACAGATTTCCAAGGGCGACGACTCGCTGTTAATGAAGCCCGGCCACGTGCTCCACGTCCAATGGGTGGTGGTGGACCGCCAGACGACGGCGGCTTCGACGGCGGTCGACGCGAGCCACGCTGGTAACCTAGCCACAACCAACTTAGTTTGTACGCACAAAAGTGCGCAGGAATTCACGGCCTGCGTGGTTAATCTGATGTCGATCGTCGCTCGCACCGATAGAATGGGAGCTTGGCCCATAGAGCTGGTCTGATGATTACTCCATCGTCTTCTATTCGTCGCTTCATCGTTGGCATCTCAGCACTCTTCGTGCTGACCGCTTCGGGCGCAACTGCCACGGTCAAGCAGAGCAACTTTCCTACTCCGGTCACCACGTCACTCGTTGATGGCACTGCTGGGTGGGTGGGTGTCAACGAAAGTGCAGCGACAGGAGATTGCCATCTCTTAGTGACCTTGCTGCGCAGCAAAGTGCTCGGGTATTGCACTGTTGAAGGCGGCGCCCCGTTAACCGAGATCCAATTGCGGGTCACTGGATTCGACACGCCAGTGTTCACCACTCCCGTCGTTGGTACTGGACCGTTCTCCTTTGTAGTTGAGCCGGCATCCGCTCTGCTGGTTCGTGCATTCTCCAGCAACAGCGTGACGATCCAAGGGCACACACTCGCCGGTCTCGAAATAGAAGGAACGCTTCGCCGACCTCTCGACGTCGCCTCGTTCTCAGTACCGTTACACAGTGGCCAGGTCGTGCCACCAAGCGATTCCAAAGCTCTGGCGGTGTGTCTTGTGACAGTTCTAGCCAGCCCTTCGTTTCTCGGCGTCGACTGTTCCCATAACCTCGTCGACCCTCAAACATTTGAGCTGTACGGTGGCCCGGCCTACCAAAAAGGCCAACTGGCTATTGATTTGAGTGCCAGCCTCGAACCAACCCTGGCCAGCTATTGGCAGCCACTAGCCAACCCCGTGCGCCTCGCCATGGCAATTGACCGCACCTATCTCCGGATGGTCGGAGCCACCGAAGCTGACATTATTCGTGGTCAGGTCTCTGGCTGTCGTTCATCAGCAACATCGGTTTGTATGTTTGGGCGATTCAGAGTGGTGGCCCAGGGCAAACCATCCGACGACTCAGCGCCTCAAGTAAGCGCAACGGGACAACTTTTAGCAGCCCCGTTTGAAAGTCTCATCACAACCAAAGATGAAACCTGGAAAACACAGACCGCACTCTTTAGCTTGACAGGCGAAAACGAACAGTCGCTGCTGGTAGAGATGAGCGACGGCTGTAGTACAGGACAGGGCATTGCCTTGAATGTCGTCGGAACAGACTTTGAACGATTTGAATATTTTGTTTTCTTCTCTGACCTGCTCTTAGGTTATTCCGATTCACTTACGACTGCCGGTGGGTACCGGCTTGACCGCCGATTGGCGTACGCAATGCCCTGCCCACCACAACCACAACAATGAAGGCGCATATCTCTTGGACAGTCTTCGCGGCAGTAATGGCATCAGGCATTACGAACGCCTCGGCGCAACAAGTACTACTCCCTTCTTCACCTGGTGCATGGACTGCATCAATGGAAGCTGTTGCGAGCACCGAGGATACGAGCACTAGTTCGTCGACGGGAAATGGGAATGTGGCTTCGGGCAGCTGCCACTTATTCGTGACACGTTCCGGACATCGTGCACTTACGCGATGTCAGCTTACGGACTTCACACCGACTACATTTTCGTTTTACACGACTCGATTTGGGCTTCAAGACCAGGCACTTGCGTCAGTCGACACGACAGACGTCGACATTACAACGTCTGTAGCCCTGGAGATGCCTCCCGCAAGTTTCGTAGATGCATTGCTTACTGGGGAAGCTCGACTAGAGTTGAAAGACGTATCGGGATCACTCATGCGTGGCACTTTTTCAGAAGTGGAAACAACCATCACTACAATCGCTCTCGATGGTGCTCAAGTACTGCCATCATCGGATAGCCTCGCGACAGGGCAATGCGACATTGTCGTCGTAAAAATACCTGCACTTACAGGGGTCGACTGCAGCTTATCCAGCACAACCGCCGATACAATTACCCTGAACGCCGGTGGCCGTGGACAGACAGGAAATACCCTCGAAACATTCACGATTGCAGTCGGTGATAGTCGTCCGACCGTGTGGGTACCGGCCAATGACGTACTTATTCAAACCACCACTAGTCCTGCACCCTACTACCTCAAAGTAGGCAGTGGAACGGACGCTATTCGTGGCCAGGCGGACGGATGCCGACGTAATAAATACAAGCTCTGCTTGCAAGACCGTTTCGTAATTACATCGGAAGGCGAGCTCGGCTTTGACGACAAAACACGTGGTGCAGGAGAAGCCGAACCTATTTCACAGAAATTCGGCTTGTTGCGCCTGCGCGGAACAGACGAGTCTGGCCTTCAAATAAATACGCTGTCTGGCGTTACGGCGTACATCAAAAACAGTTGCGCTGCACTCAAAACGTTTACCGTGCAATTAACACTTAATGCCGGTCCAACGAACGTGACCGTCCGCGACACGCAAACCAATCTCAGTCGCGTATTCGCCCTCGATAGCGAGGGCAAAACCAGCGTGGTTGATCGCACCACCTTTCTCTGTAAATAGCGTTGGTGATCGGTACCGTACACCACTCACTCGGTATGTAATCTAGTTCCGAAGTGATAGGCTGGAACGTAATAAATTCTCATGTCGATACTTCAACCTCCGTCAGAAATTAGAGATGTCGTTGTGATCGGATCGGGCGCTGGCGGCGCAACCGTTGCGCATGTCTTGACCAACCTCGGCATTCGGGTCACGTTGCTCGAAGCGGGACCAATGTTGGACCCATACGAAGAATTCAAAGAACACAATTGGCCCTATAGTCACGATCACCGAGGAGCAGAAGACGGCGGTCGTCGCTATTTCGGAACGGGAAAACCGTTCGGGTTCTTCGCGACGACAAGCGGTGGATGGGAACTAGACGGGGAACCTTATACCGTTGCAGATGATACGAAGGATTTTTGGTGGTTTCGGTCACGGATTGTTGGAGGGCGTACCAATCACTACGGCCGAATGTCTTTTCGATTTGCCGATTACGACCTCAAACCACGCGACCGAGACGGTCTGGGTATCATTACCGGAACGATTGCTAGACCATCTAATCCATCAGTTAAGTTAACAGCA
>CAZWKO010000290.1:0-4060 GCA_964634925.1 uncultured Vicinamibacteraceae bacterium | reverse complement strand
GCTATCAATAGAACAACGTGTCCGCGCTGCGCTTAATGCAACGACTCCGCGTATACCTGTAATCATCGGTAACTGTGGAAGTGGGCGGACGACACTATTAGAACGAATACATACCGATTTAGGGATAAATGTTTCTCAGTTCATTGATGCGGAACGCGTCGCATTGACGCCCGAAGGATTTCTCAATGCTGTGACAGACAACTCTGTCTTTTCTCTAACTGAACTCAATACGTATCAATCAGCCAGCCGCCATTCTGCTCGAATCTCTTTTAATGCCTTGCTTGATTTTTTCAACCATGAACATCTGCCAAATAGGCTTCCTGCGACATTTCTAATTGACGAAGTCTTGGATATTCGAACACTGGAAAGTTTTCCCGGGCTTCGTGGCGTGATGCGAGAGTTGTTACAGGCCATTTCAGAGAGCCCGAATCGATTTGTTCTTGCCAGCAGGTTTGTAAGCCGAACTCTGGGCTTTTTGAAAGACTTGTCTGATCGATTTGAAGTCATCCAAATTCCGCCATTAACCGCCGCTGAGGCTGTGGCCGCACTCGAGCAGTATGGGGTCGGGCAAACTGCCTCAGAGCGCAATGACATTGGTCGAATGACGCATGCACTGACCGATGGTCGAGCGGCATACGTGAGTCTTTTAGCTACCACACTGGCAGCCACCAACGGTGCCAGTGGAGGCGATCCCGTTAGCGCGCTTACCGGGCAGATGGCCGTTGGAACAAATTTATGGTGGAGATGCCGGTTCTCATATGAACTTCGACTTCATCGGGCACGCGGGTATGGTTCTCTGAAAGGAATTCTGGCAATTCTTGCTCACGACGAGCCACAAACACTTACCCAGATTGCACAAGAACTTGGTCGGACGCCGGGTTCCACGAAGGACTATCTATCCTGGCTCGAAGACGTCGACTTAGTCCAAGCCCGGCAAAAACGTTATAGCTATAGTGATCCACTGCTCAGGCTATGGGTTCGGCTTCATGGTCACATTAGGCCACCAACCGAAACCGATCTCGCCCGCGAGGTTCAAGAATACGCCGTTCAGCGACTACCGTTTCTTGAGGAAAGCAGCGCGCCTGTCGAGACCATCACATCGGCACCTACTGCACCGAAAATCGGTCGGACGACCAATCGACCACTCGATTTAATCGAATACGACTAACCAAGATGCGCCACGTTATTTTGTGTTGCGCAGCGTCGCCAATGCTCGTTTCGCTGCCTTCTGCTCCGCGTCTTTTTTGCTGCGACCCTCTCCAACAGCAAGAACGTCTCGGTCTACTCGGAGTTCGATCGTGAATAGCTTGTCATGGTCTGGCCCAGACGATTTTGCGAGATGATAGTCAGGTAAAGGCCGGTTTTGAGCCTGCAACCACTCCTGTAGCGACGACTTGAAATCGTCATTACCAATTACCGCTGCACCTCCGCGGCGAAGCCTCGAAAATTCTGCAGAGAACAGGTGCAAGATAAATGCCGTCGCGGCATCATAACCACCGTCAAGATACACCGCAGCAATGACAGCTTCAACCGTATTCGCAAGCAACGACGGCTTGCGTTTTCCGCCGGATTTTAGTTCACCCCGCCCAAGCAACAAGTGCTCCCCTAGACGTAGGCCAGTGCCGATTTCCGCAAGCGTCGCCGCGGAGACCAATTGTGCCTTCAATTTTGACTTCTGACCTTCGTCATACTGCGGACATTCACGATAGAGACGGTCGGCAATAATCAGGCCAAGAACCGCATCTCCCAGAAACTCCAGCGATTCATTGTCCTCAACGCCTCCCACATCATCTTCTCGTGCCTTAGAACGGTGTGTTAAGGCGTGCTCAAGAATCGTCCGATCCCTAAATTCGTAGGACATACGGGCCTCGAGAACCTTGTAATCGTCCCGAACGCGAGACACATGTTCTGAGATCTCCTCCTTCCTAGAGTCCAGTACTTCTCGAGCCTTCGTCTCATCCGTCGCTGCAATCGCCAGCGCAATATCGTCAAATCGATTGCCTGGAAACAATTTCCCTAGTAAACCCGGAGTTGCCACGACTTGAATATCATGCCTTCGCAATACCCGTCTTACGGCGTCGGCAGCGCTCTTTGACCGTGTCCGGTAAATCACTTTTAAATCAGTCATCAGTGTTATTCAAATCCGGCGGCGCAAAAGTCTCCTGCTGCACCCAATCCAGATAGGGACCGTGCCCGCCAGATACCGTGGTCACCACAAATTCAGGAACGTCATGCGTGTGCAGTTCAAGGATACGATTCTTGAGGGAAACCACGCGGGTCCGGGTCGTTTTTATCATCATCGCGTACTCTTCGGCTGATTCAATTTTGCCGCACCAACGATATGTCGATAGCACCTTCTGAAACGTACTGACACACGCTGCTAAATGGTCCTTCAGAAGTTCAGCCACGAATTTACGGCTGTCCATTTCGGCAGGAATTGTCGTCCAGGCAATAACCACTTCTTCACGGTTTGGCATTCTCGCAACCTCCCTACCCAATTATCAGACTATTCAAGCGGATTACTTCGACCGAAAAGTTCTCTGTCAACAACATATACCGAACCCGTCATCATGACCGCACGGAACGCTATAAAAAAACGCACGCAACAACCGACCCACTACGAACGCCGCCCATCCCGACGCGCTCTGAGTTTTCTTATGCTGTTTGTCGCGACGGCCTTAGTCGCGAATGCAATCGTCGGTGAACGTGGTCTGATTGCGACCCGCACAGCAGAACGGGAAGCGATAATACTTGCATCCGAAATAGAACTGATTCAGTCAGAGAACGACCGCTTGAGAGAACAAGCAAATGAACTGCGGAATGATCCAAGAGCCATTGAATCCGTTGCCCGTGATGAACTCGGACTGATGCGTGAAGGCGAACTTCTTATTCTCCTGCACGACGGCCCCGGCGTCGCTGCTCAATAAAGCGGTCGATATCCACTCGCGCTCGCGCCGTTGACCGCGTTAAAGAAGGCCTGCTAAAATGCGGGGTTCAGCAACGTGTCGCGGGGTGGAGCAGTCCGGTAGCTCGTTGGGCTCATAACCCAAAGGTCCCAGGTTCAAATCCTGGCCCCGCTACCATTTCCCTATAAACATTGACGAAAACCGCCGACCGCGAGACCCGCGATCGCTCTTTGACGCCCATTTTCAGAAAACCTAGTTCGCCGGACGGCGTGCCAAGCTAGATGGATGCGCCTTTTCGGCGGTTACAGGGTTCGCAGAGCAACTGCAAATTTCGAGCAGTATTACTCCCCCCTTTTGACACGGGAATGATGTGATCGAATTCAAGGTTCTCATTGGAACCGCACTCAACGCACCGTCCCCCGTCGCGCTTCCAGACAAAACTTTGCACATCCTTCGCGATCCCTGTGCGGATCGGTTTCGAACTTTGTATCGACGAGCCAGAAAGCTCGCGCTGCAACGACAGAACTAACGATTGCGTTAAATGATTACGCTCTAGATCCGACTTTGCTTTGTCGCATTGAGTCCTCTGTTCACCTGTGAGGCCGACCGATGCCCGTAGAAACCACCGATACGCATCTTCATAATTCTGCAGAATGCCAAATCCGTCCCGACAGCAAAGACCGAGTTGAAACTGAGCAAACGCATGTTCTTGTTCTGCGGCTTTGAGATACCATCCGACCGCATCCGTCGGATCTATCTCGACGCCCGCGCCATTTGCGTAACACTCAGCCAGTTTGTATTGCGCACCGGCATCTCCATGATCAGCTGCTAGTCCATACAACTTTGCTTGCGCCTTTTCGTGCCCTTGCCCAGCTGCACTCGTATACCAATTAACGAGCTCTTCCTCGGTGACGATTACATCCTCATCACTCGAATAGCATTCTGCGAGTTGGTATTGGCATCCAGCATGGCCGAAAGTTGAAGCGCCGATACGCAAATAATCCCTCGCCGCGCGTTTATCTACCGGAGTTCCTTCGCCACTTAAATAACACTCGCCAATCCGAAGATAAAGTTCTCCATTGGGAAAAGATTCTGCAGTGTTTTTAAGGTACTCAAACGCTTTTACTGGATCGGCCTTAATTACAACACCTTCA
>CAZWKO010000289.1:0-4076 GCA_964634925.1 uncultured Vicinamibacteraceae bacterium | reverse complement strand
GTGCGGGGTCGGACGCCCCATCACAATCGGCTTTTGATCCGAAAAGCTATCCGTCACGGCTTGTGTGACAACATTTGAAAACAATGGCCGGATACTCAGGTGGTTGTAGGGCCGGATCTGGATAAGCAAAATACCAATGAGGTCTTCCACCGGATCCGCCCAATACAGCGTTCCGTATGCGCCCCCCCATGTATAACTTCCAATCGATGAGGCGTCCGGCGACGCAGCTGAATTCGTCAAGACTCCAAACCCCAAGCCAAACCCATAGCCACCGCCACGAATATACACATCCTTCCCCACTCCAATGTGGTTGCTGATCATGTTATCCACGGTCATCCGGCCAAGCAGTCGCACGCCATTCAATTCACCGCCATTAGCAATCATCTGGGCAAACTGGTAATAGTCGGCTGCCGTCGATGACAATCCCGCCACGCCACGGAACATGCTCGTCGGCTTACGATACGCAGGCGCCTGCATAAGCTCTACCAGACCATTCTCATCCGGTCGATAAACAGCAGCAATCCGATCAACTTTTTCTTGCGGAACGTAATAATGCGTATCAGTCATGCCGAGTGGCTGAAAAATTCGCTCACGTAAAAACACGTCGATTGACTGCCCGGAAATTTTTTCAACAAGAACGGCAACATAATCAGTCGAATCACCGTACTGCCATTCGTCTCCAGGATGAAATGCCCCGGGGACAACCGCCGCATGGGCGACGCGCTCGGCTAAAGTAGCCCACCCCTTCCCATCGTTTGTAACGTCGGCAATCTGCGCCTCGGACAAGCCCTTATTGCGGGGATTAAGTGTCAACCCTGACGTATGCGTCAAAACATGCCTCACCGTCACCGGGCGAGCTTCCTGCACTATCACCGGGCGAACCCCATCGCCATTGATTCGCACAGAATGATTTTCGTACTCGGGAAGCCACTTAGAAATTGGATCGTCGAGAAGAAAGCGCCCTTCTTCAAACAACATCATGAGCGCAGTCGACACGATTGGCTTGGTCATCGACATCATTTCAAAGATGGTGTCATGAGTCATGCGAACACCATTTTCTTTGTCGCGCCAGCCCTGCGCGTCATAGTGCACTACTTTCCCTTTTCGCGCGACTAGAGTGACAGCCCCGGCGATTTCATTTGCATCAATGTAATCACTAATAAAAGTATTGATACGTTGCAGCCGTTCGCTCGACATCCCCACCGATTCAGGCTCCACAACAGTTACGTCCTCTGCCGCGCGTAAAACTGGCACTAAGAACAGCGCTGCGCTTAAAACTGCTGCGATTCCGAGAAACACGCTTCGACGATTTATTAATGCGACAGGCATGGCGCTATCCCTCCCGAGTCAACGAGTTTTGCTAAAGACAACAAACTCTGCAATCTGCCTAATAATCCGCAGCTGCCAACGATACTCGAATTAATTCTTCGTTGTTACGATGCAAAATATGCTGATTCGCATAGGCTGGGTGTGACCAGTTAATGGCCCGGTCAAAACGCTTTTCTGGGCCGGCACCAATTCCGGCGCTACCATTTGGCTCGATCAACTTTGTACGATCGAGTTCAACGTAGCCTTCCGGTGTGAACTGGGCAATCATCAAAAACCCATCGTCGTTGTTCACAAAATAACGATCGCCGTGCTTCACCAGAAATGCCGCTCCCCAACGTGCCTGCGCAGTCATCTGGTCACTCATCCACAAGCGCTCGCCAGTCGTCGCGTCAAGGCCTCGCAACTCACCGTAGCTCCCCACACCATAAATGTAATCACCAATAATCAATGGCGTCGTGATCAGTGAATGCAACCCTTGCGTCTCATTCGGCATCTCACTTCGACTGCTTCCTTTCCACAACATCGTGGCCGCAGGCCGGTCTTGATTCAACCGCATCATCATGGAGCCGTTGTAAAACTGCGACACAAGCAGGTAGTCACCGCTTTTGACCGGTGTCGTCACCGACATTCCGGCACCAACCTCCCACTCCTCCTCCCAGTAAACCTCACCGGTTTCTGGGTCAAGTGATACAAGTGCGGCAGCATGCCACACGATCAACTGCCTGACACCGCCGGCTTCATAGATCACTGGCTGGCCGTATCCCATCTCGCCAACAACTTCCACGGCCCGCCACAACTCGTCACCCGATTGTTTGTCAAACGCCACGACGAGCGCATCCGGTTCTCCACCGACAACGGTGATGAGTTTGTCTCCATCAACCAGCGGCGAACTTGCGATACCCCACGTAGGAATACTGGTGTCGTACTCTTCGATATAGTCTTTAGCCCAAATTACATCGCCAGTTTCGACATCAAGGCAAAACAGTCTTCCCGTTGCACCCACGGCATATACACGGTCTCCGTCTACCGTCGGGGTCGAGCGCGGGCCGACAGCGTACGACGCCATCAACATGCGATACGTGGTTTCCCACTCATGCGCCCACAATAACTCTCCTGTCTGTTCATCAAACGCAACGATACGCTCCGTACCATCCATCGTTCGGGATAACGGGTCCTCTTGCCAGTCAAGTAAAAACACCCGACCGTCTGAAACTGATGGTCCGGAAAAACCGGACCGTACCGGAGCCCGCCACTTAACCCGCAAACCTTCATCGGGAAACGATTCAACGATGCCACTTTCTGTCCAAATACCCAGTCGATCCATCCCTCGCCACTGCGCCCAATCCTCTGCCTTGAGTGGCGCAGCCAGCACAAACGCTAAAACAACCATTACGACTAAGTTACGTTGCATCTCTCGTACTCCCCACTGTTTTCTTGTTCGGCATGATTCAAGTTCATTAAATTTAGCTCACTGACCACACTATGGTCATCCTTGGAACGAAAAGGCCACCTAAAGCTTGGTCCATTGTGCACGAAACAGCTGATCATAGTCACAGACACACCGAATTCGTCAAAACGTCCTACCAAACGGACAGCGAAACCTCAAAAAAGGACTCTTCTTCTATCAAATCAATCAATCTTTCGAACCTGGTTGATTGGCACAAATCATGCAACACGCTAGATGTGAGATCGATTACTGTCCCTGCAAGGAGGTCACTATGAAACGTAACGTATGTCTACCGTCAATCATTACGCTTGCGTTACTCACAGGTACGCCTCGGTTATTCGCAACGGAAGCACAAGATCGTGAAGGTCACCAGCGGGCGAACGCTTCTCAGGAAAACGCCAACCGCCGTTCTAACGTACAAAACCGTCGACGCGCACCGCGCGCGCAACCACGATCACCCTATTCGCCGCGGAAACAATTACGCCGTCGAGGGTTTCAGCGTCCATACTGGCACGGACGGCGCCACCGACCGATCATCGCACCGCGCTCTTTTTATCCTCGACACTACCGACCGTCTATTTATCCACATCCGTTTGCCTACCGATTTGGTCTTGGCTTTAATCGCCTCGACCACTTCGGATATGGGATGCGACATCGCCATGGCATCCACTACCCCAACGGACACTATTATTACGACCGTGTGCATGACTATTCTGGATTTCTGCGGTTGAAAATTCGACCCCGCGACGCCCAAGTCTACGTCGACAACATCTTCGTTGGCTTAGTCGACGATTTTGATGGCCCATTCCAACGACTACGCCTGAATGAAGGTCGCCGCGTCGTCGAGCTCAAGAAACCAGGCTTTGAAGACTTTCAGTTTGAAATGCAAGTCATTCCTGGAGAACAGGAAATCATCGACGCACTGATGCGACCGGCATCACGATATCGATAGAAGAGTAAGTCTCAGTTCCGAGCTGCGCCGCAATTCCAGCACAGTGTAAATTGCGCCTCGATCGACTCACCACAGGACTCACACTTCCACGGGGCGTCGGCGACGGCATCAGTCGATTTGCTCGCCGTGTAGTCCGCTGCAAGTGCCAATGCACGTGCATACAGCTCACGATCATTGCCTAGTACCCATACGGAGGGGCGTGTTTCGATCTCAAAAAGACTGCCGCCTTGAAACGGCACCATGTCATCACCTCGAACGATTGCCGAAATACCTTCCGCCTCGAGTAACCCGCGAAGAACATAGGCATCACCCGGTCCAACTGCAACATATATTTTTTTTAGTTCAGAC
>CAZWKO010000288.1:0-4080 GCA_964634925.1 uncultured Vicinamibacteraceae bacterium | reverse complement strand
GGTCAAACCAGCTGGCAAGATCCCGTGAGTGACAATGACTACCATGGCCGGTAAATATGTCCAGTCAATGAAACTGTTCACCATCCTCGTTGCTGCGTTGGCTGCGGTGACAGGTGCGATCCTTGTCGCGCAAGAGGACAACACAGAGCCATCAGTGTGGGATGGTGTCTATTCCTCTGACCAGGCCGACAGAGGCCAAAAAGTCTATGAGGCAACCTGTGCACGATGCCACGGCGCCGATCTAACCGGCGGACGGGCTCGACCACTGGTCGGTGAAAGCTTTGTTCGAGATTGGGGTGGTCTGACTCTGGACAGCGTACTGACTCGCGCGAAGACAATGCCACCAGGGGCCGCTGGGAGCCTTGCAGAAGAGCGCTATCTTGATATCCTCGCGTACGTCCTCTCGAAAAATGATTTCCCGACTGGAACTGGTGACCTCACCGCAACAACTGCTCCGGACATTTTGATTTACGGATCAGATGGACCAGATGCCGTCCCGAACTTCGCAATGGTACAAGTCGTCGGCTGTCTTGCAACCGGGAGTGACAGTGATTGGGTCGTAACAGACGGAAGCGAACCGATTCGCACTCGTGAGCCAGCCGCCTCAGAAGGTGATGCACTTCTTTTAACGCAGGCCATGCCACTTGGCGACAAAGAATTTGAACTGATGTACGTCTTCCCAGACCCAGCGGGTTACGAAGGTCACCGTGTCGAAGCGAAGGGTTTTTTAATCCGCCGGGATGGTCCAGGCGAAACTGATGCGATCAATGTCACAACGGTTGCGAGTCTGGCACCCGCTTGCAGCCAATAGACCACGAAAACACAGGCCTGATTTTTAAGTTTCCACTCGTATAGGGTTCCGTCGCACGAGCGAACCGAGATAGATGGATTAACTTTCGTCGGAAACACCAACGCCAGACTGTTTCATCGCCTCACGAACCGCGTCCACAGTCGCCGGATGGCTCTGAATGTTCATCCCAATATGAACACCTTCGACAATCTGTAGCGGCGTCCACCCTTTGGCATTCGGCTGATTCCAGATGTTAACGTCTGCGCCAGCCTCTACCAGATAGCTTACGACCTCGGGCAAGTGCTTGTAGGCTGCGCCATGGACAACGGTTTCCCCGTTGTCATCAACATCATTCAAATTCCCACCCAATGCCAAAGCGAGTTGCACCGCTTCTAGAACCTCCGGCTGCGTGCCAGGATCCTCGCCAGGAGCTGAGGTTCCGACACCGGCAGCAACCATAATTGGCGTCGTATTGTCTTCATTAGCCGCAAGTGGGTCCGCGCCAAGTTCCACTAAAAGACGCATAAGAGCGGCATCGCCTGTCCGTGCTGCCAGTAAAAATGGCGTCCCACCGATGAAATTCAGCCGTGTGATTCCCGCTGGCGGCCGAACCGTTACACGTGCATTGACGTCTGCTCCGGCGTCAACAATCTTACGAACGAAGTCAAGACTAGTCACATTACCGGAGCCTTTAGGGGCCGGATTGTTACTACCCGCTACACCGGCTTTACGAACCCAGGAAACCTGGTGGAGCGCCGTCCAACCTCGCGATGCCACATTCACATCCGCACCGCGATCGACCAGCAAGGATGCAAGTTCGTAATGCGCATTGGCGGCAGCCAATAAAAATGCATTCAACCCTGTTGCAGAACGTTCTGCGCTACTCCCACCTCGCCGCGTCTCTTCAACAACGGGCAGCGCATCCTCAACATCTCCACCAGCCTCAAGTAATGTCTGTACAACGTCGATCTCACCTTCGCGTGCGGCAAACAACATGGCACTCCAACCAGCATTCGATCGTGCCGTAACATCTGCGCCATATGAGAGCATGGTTGGTAATATGTGGGCATGTCCTTCGGCAGCAGCCCACATCAAAGCCGTCTGCCCTCGCCATGTCTCTGCAGCATTCACATCAGCACCATGCTCAAGCAACACACGCACAGCATCAAGAGACCCAGTCCGTGCCGCCGTCATTAGTGCTGTTTCACCTTCAGCCGTCATTGCATTCGCGTCGGCACCAGCCTCCAATAAAAGAGACTCAACCTCACCGCTTCCATGCGCACTCGACAATGCAAGCGGCCTCACACCATACCGATTCGCAGTTTGCGGGTCAGCCCCGGCTTCAAGCAGCGTCTGGACAATTGCAGCGTTGCCAGCATGCGCAGCCCAGTGCAAAGGCGTCGTTCCATCCTCACTTGACGCGGTGACATCTGCCCCACGTGCGATTGCGGCTTCTACCTCGGTATGGTTGCCATGCTGAATCGCATCAACCAAACCAGCGTCTTCCTCAGCAGCACTAACAACCAGTCTTGAGGTCAGCGTAAGGATAGCAACCGCACAAAAGATCGCGACCACCCGACACACAGTATGGCTACGCATCAACTATTCCCCCTTAACCGTTAAGGCTTCTTCCCGTTGCACCGGCATCAATGAACCAGCTACAGCGTCAACGGCTCGATGACTTTACCCGCACGCCCGGTACTGTCCGCGAATGCGTCAATATGTGCGCCCGCATCATCCAGCAACGTGAGGTGTAAATTCGCCAACGGTGTTAGTTCGTCGTATTTCACATGCCGACCACCAGGAATACGGGACCCCGCACCACTCGCAACCACAACCGGAAGATTCCGGTGATTGTGCACGTTCGGATTCCCAAGCCCACTCCCAAGCAGGTAAGTGGTGTGGTCTAGTAACGTTCCGTCTCCATCCTCTGTTTTATCAAGCTTGTCGATCAGATAAGCAAACAGAGACACATGGTATTGATTAATCTTCGCCAACATTGCCAACTTCGCAGGGTCATCAACATGATGCGATACCGGATGATGTGGTTCCGGAACACCGATCTGTGGGTAGGTCCTTGTACTGGCTTCACGTGCCATTTGGAATGTGATCACGCGAGTCAGGTCGGCTTGCAACGCAAGCACTTGTAGGTCATACATCAACTTAACGTGCTCTTCCCAGGCATCGGGAACACTTGTCGGTCGGGTTAGGTCGGCGACCGGAGAATCAGCAGTCGACGCCTCTGCACGCTGAATACGCCGTTCAACCTCTCGAACAGTCTCAAGATATTCGTCGACTTTATTCCGATCGCCACTACCCAATTGGTTTTGGAGACTCGACATATCCGCGAGGACCCAATCAAGAATGCTCTTATTCTTTTTCAGTTCCTCTCGTCGCTGCTCTGGTGTTCCACCATCGCCAAACAAACGTTCAAAGACGATACGGGGGTCCGACTCCGTAGGATTAGGGGACGTTGGTGATGCCCACGAAAGACTATTCATGTATGCGCACGCATACCCGTTGTCACAGTTTCCAACCTGAGCGATTAAATCTGTGCCCAATTCCAAAGACGGCAGCGGCGTATCACTACCAATCTGCTGCGCGGCCACTTGGTCCACTGACGTCCCGTTTACATAATCACTTCCTTCAGTACGTTTCGGTTTTACACACGTAAGAAACGAGGCGTTGGCTGACGCATGATTACCCGTCGTGTGGGCTGCGTCGATCTCCAGATTGGTCACCACTGTGACATTATCCAAATGCGGTTTGAGCGGCGAGAGCGATTCAGACAGTTCTGTGAGTCGACCTTCTTGCGCCGGGGTCCATGGCACCGGATTCATCCCCATCGGCATATACACCACCCCAAAACGACGGGGCGACTGCGCAACGGCACGTGTCATTGCGGATGCGGCCGGAACCATCGCATCAAGCAGTGGTAACGCCACCGTGGCTCCAAGACCACGGAGAAATGTTCGACGGGGCAATGCCATCTTCGTAATAATCATGCCTGAGATCTCCTCAACTGAAAGGGAGCACTTTTTATAACACCGAGAATCAGTGACGATAGTTTGTAATTGTCATCGCCTGCTGACCTGATAATGGTACGAACTGCCGAGGCATCACTAGCTTCAAGGCCTCGGCCAAGCGCATAAATCAAAAGCTTTTCTGTCGCTGTGGTCGCAAAAACATCTGGCCGGCTCAGTAGCGCCAGACGCAGACCAGCTACTCCGTCAAAATTTTCACTACCTGGCAAACTGCAGTTTACAAGTGGATCCGTCTCAAAGTTCATT
>CAZWKO010000287.1:0-4101 GCA_964634925.1 uncultured Vicinamibacteraceae bacterium | reverse complement strand
GTATAGTTGATGACATCCGCGATCTTTTCCGCGAGACCGGTATTTTGTAACGGGAGACGGTTAAGGGGGTTGGTGTTACGGAGGACGGATGAACGGGCGTTGTTTCTGGCTTGAAAAGGGTAGACACTATATGCGGGCAGGAAGGGCTACAAAGGGCTAGAATTCGATAGGGTAGACACTTTTTTCTGCTAAGTCATTGATTCTAAAGGGTTGGGCAACTGCCTTTTAAGCAGCGGGTCCAAGGTTCGAGTCCTTGTGCACCCACCAATCTTTTCAAGGGGTTAGGTGGTTTTTTAGAAGGGTTAATAATCCTTAGTAACTTTTACTGCTTTTCTGGGTCCAACAGTTCCAAGGGCCGGTCTCCGCTTAAAAAACACCCCAAAATTCATTTACTGACTTCAATTCTTCCTCACTTTATGCCATCATCACCATATGAAACGACTTCTGCCAGTTCTGATGGGGTTTGTGGTGCTGTTGTTGTCTTCAACAGAGGGGTGGGGTCTGCCTCCTTGTCCTGAAAAAGGTGTTTGGAACAATTGCTTTGGTACCTATAAATCTGATGAAGGCTCCAAGTATGTCGGGGAATGGAAAGATGATCAATCTCACGGACAAGGGACAAAAACCTACGCCAATGGGGACAAATACGTCGGTGAATTCAATGATGGGAAAGCAAAGGGAAAAGGTGCTTATACCTACGCCAACGGAGACAGAACCGTGGGGGAATTCACAGCGATAATACAACCCTTTCTGATCTGTAACGATCCAGAGAAGTTATTCGCTGACGGTTCTGTACATCTAATCTATATCGATGCTGCCAATTGTTCCGATTGCGTAGAGTACAAAAGAAATTACTTTCCAAATTTTAAGAGTTCAGATTTGGCAAAAAAAATATATCTCACAATAATCGAAACAGAGGACTACCGGGATACAGATCGAGATGAGGATTGGCCTGAATACCTTCGATGGATTCGTGACAAAACAAAAGTTAATCGGGGCTCACCTCGGTTCATCGTGATGTCTGGACGGGATATTGTAGCCAATGAGTACAACAACCGTCGGTGGAGTAGTCGTGTTATTCCGCTTTTAACGCAACTAGTTGGTGGTTGAGAACAAAACCTTTATATCAAAATCACGGAAGTTTTCGCATCAGAAAGCCGAAGTCCAGCAATAATTATGTCTAGAATATGGTGTTTCGCCCACTTTTTTTGGCTCGGTATTCTATTAATCAACCCGTCAACCGCTGAGGATGAATCAGGTTTTCATGACATTCGGCTAATCAGCGAGAAAAACGCGGTCTCTTCTGAGGACAAGAACGCAATAATCGCTATCGATATTGAACTGGCGCCGAATTGGAAAACCTACTGGCGGTCTCCCGGTCGATTGGGCATACCGTTAAAATTTACCATTATTGATAGTAACAACGTGATGGACATTGTACCTCTCTGGCCGGCACCAAATCGATTTGTAAACAAGCAGTTTCCTTCTCTTTCTACAATTGGTTACATGGACCGGTTGATACTCCCTTTGCGTTTGGTACTAGCACGTAAGGGTCAGGCCGTATTGGTCGTACTCGATGTATCATTTAGTTTGTGTAACGACATGTGTATTGGTGCTGTTGAGCGTGTCGGGATTACTTTACCCATTGGAAAACCGAAACGAACAGAAGACGCTAAGATAATGGCAAGCTGGTTGGCCCGCGTACCAAAAAAAGAAGTATTAGACAAATTTCGAATTCTTGCGATCGGCAATAAGGATAGACCAGAAGAACTACAGGTTGCTGTTTGCTATTTTGGGACGGATACCGGTGCGGATGTCTTCATAGAGGATCCTGCCAAGACATCTTTTGTCGCTCCACTTGACTTGATCGAAAGTCGGGGTGCATTCAAGTTGTATGTCGCCAAGGCAGATCCTAGCCTCGCATCCAACCAACCCGGTGTCGCTCCCCTCACCGGAACGCCTATTACTCTTACGTTTGTGGCACATGATCTTATTCATGAACACAAGAGTACGGTCGGTCTAACTGTTCCTGACAGGAATCAATTTTGTTTGGATAAATAGAAAACGTGACCATCCACCCAATTTATTAGCCACTTGGTTAGCGACTTTTAGTATAATTTACCGGGCTGGAGAAGGTGTTTTTCAGAACTATCAGAAAACGGTTAAATATTTCAAATTTGGTGCAAAACGCGAGTGTTGAGTAGAGCCCTCCCCTAAACCCCTGAAAGAACTCTCACCCACCACCTAACTTCAATTCTTCTCCATTTTATGTAATCATCACGGAATGAAACGACTTCTGCTGCCAGTTCCAAAGTAAGGGAAAAATGGATGTCTGAAACCCGACTGACCCGGGAATATTTTGAATTGTTGGACCAGAAGGACCTACTACGCGATTATCATTCAAAATTCCAATTGCCTGGAGGGATAATTTACTTGGATGGCAATTCACTGGGACCGCTCATAAAAGGCGTGAAAGAAAAAGTTGATTACGCTATTTCCGAGGAATGGGGGAATGGATTGATCTCAAGTTGGAACCAAGCAGATTGGTTCGATCTTCCAACAAAGGTTGGCAATAAGATTGCAAAGCTGATCGGTGCTAAGGAGGGTGAAGTCACTGTTGGAGATTCCACTTCTTTAAATATATTTAAGCTAGCAACGGCATTACTTAAGAAACAAAAAAATCGGCGAAAGATTATTGTCGAAAAGCAAAACTTCCCCACTGATATTTATATCCTCCAGGGAATTGTTGAGATTTTTGAACCACAATTTGATTTAATCCTTGGAGAGCAAGAAGAGATTGATGATCTTATTGACGAGGATACCGCGCTAGTACTTCTGACCCAAGTTAACTACCGGACAGGTCAAATTTTTGATATGGAATCTATCACCAAAAAAGCTAACTCCCGTGATGCGCCTATAATATGGGATTTGTGCCACTCAGCTGGCGCATTGCCGCTTCAATTAAATCGTTTCGGGGTAAAATATGCAGTTGGATGTTCATATAAATATTTAAATGGTGGGCCTGGTGCGCCTGCTTATACTTATGTTGCGGAAGAATCTATCGAAGAATTAGAGCCGGTTGTTACCGGTTGGCATAGTCATGCCCGGCAGTTTGAGTTCGAAATCGAGTATGAGGCAGATATCTCAATAAAAAAGGCATTGGTCGGAACCCCAACCATTTTGTCGTTGGTGAGTCTTAATGCCGCACTGGATATTTGGAAGGATGTCGACATTACAGCCGTGCGGCGAAAAAGCCTGACGTTGACTAATAGCTTCATAGAGTTGATCGAAAGCCGTTGTAGCGAATTTGATTTAAGGCTTCATTCGCCTCGAGATGACGATTTGCGTGGAAGCCAAGTTTCATGGGGAACACCTAATGGGTATGAGATTATGCAGGCTCTGATTAATCGGAAGGTAATTGGAGATTTCCGACCACCAGACGTTATGCGGTTTGGCTTCACACCACTTTATACTCGCTTTGTCGATGTCTTTGATGCGGTTACCCAACTCAAGGAAATTTTGGAAACGGAAGAATGGCGCCGCCCGGAGTTTTCAATTCGGCAGGCTGTAACCTAATAGAGATGGCTGGATGCCGTTTAGATTTCATCTTCCATGCAAATGGTTCCGGCGCCATAAAGTACTCCGGCACTCATTAACATCATTAAATAAATTATTTTTTCAATGGCTTGGAGAATATGACATTTTTTGACGAAACTAACTCATAACCTGAAGGTTGTAAGTTCAAACGCTACACCACCAACTAACTTCAATTTTTTCCCAATCCATGTCATCATCACAGAATGAAACGAGTTCTGCTGCCAGTTCTGTGGATTTTCCCCTGCTTTTGTTGGGAGGGTGTCGGAGCCCTAAAATAAATTATGTACCCGACGGACAAATCTGGAATTACAAAGGAACCAACATCAGCCGATGTATACAACTTTCTCACTTCTTCGACAATTTTCAAAGCTACGATTGGGTTTGGATTACCTCAATTGTCCTGGCGCTGCCAACTGCAGAATTCACCTGGTTAATCCGCGAGACTCGTTCCATAGAGGGTATGCCAGGACCGGCGGTAAAATAAGCGCTACCGCCCGTGACTGATCT
>CAZWKO010000286.1:0-4104 GCA_964634925.1 uncultured Vicinamibacteraceae bacterium | reverse complement strand
TCAGGGATTGTTCTTATGATCCTGAAAACATTGAGTCTCTCTCACCCGATAATCATCTTCCTTACGAAGGAAAAACCATTCTTCAGGACCCTGTTGAGTCCCATCGGCTTCATCCAATCGAAGTGGTCATCGAAGCCGATGTTGTTCGTGCAATGCATGAGCATGCAAGAACTGTCTGTAAGAATCAGTCTGGAATAGTGGATCCTGCTTCAAAAAAAGAAACAGGTGGTTACCTTGCAGGTTATTTGATGCAGGATGACCATGGTCGTTGCTGGACACACATTGTTGAATCCATACATGAGCCCGCCGTATTTGGTGAAGCTGACAAACTTTCCATGGATGTTGAAACAACATCAAAATGGGGAGTTCAAATCAAACAAAGAGAGTTAATCAATGTTGGATTTTGGCATTCACATCCAGGCTATAGTCCTTTTCAGAGTGATGAAAGAACTTGGGGTGCCGATGTTCAGTCAACTTATTCAGAGTGCAAAAGTTGGTGGAAAGTGGCCTTGGTTATCGACCCATTCTGTGGAGCAAACAACAGTCAGGATATGACAGAATTGGGGGCTTATAAAATTGTCAAACCCGGATTAGCAGCATCTGAAGAACCGCTTGCATTCAGAGCAGGAAATATTGATGTCATCGGTTGGAGATCGGTCGGAATAGCAGTGGTACAGGGGGAATAGAAACATGAATGAATCCCTTTCACTCGTTGATGAAAATGGAAACGAGCATAACATCACACAGTTGAATCTACGTTCATATTTTGGTAGAGAATTGAAGTGCAGTTGCGGTGGCTTGACATCGTTTGAAGAGTTACCTTGGTCCTGTTCCCACTGTGGAAACGATACTCCCGCTTTGCTTATTGTGCGTCCGTGTGATTGGTGGCATCAACCTCGATTGGAACATGCACGCGTTTTGCTCATCGGATGTGGTGCCATAGGAAACGAGGTGGCCAAGAATCTGGTGCTCCTCGGTGTCAAACACATGACGTTGGTGGATTTTGACAAGATTGAAATTCATAATTTGAATCGGAGTGTGCTTTTTCATGAAGATGCAAGAGAAAAGGTCGATACTCATTACAAAGTGGATGTCATGAAAGCTGCTTTAGAAGGGTTGAACCCCTCTGTCGACATCACTGCCCTCAATACAGGCGTACTAGACCACACTACAAAACGAACGAAGAATATTGCTGAATGGATTGATGACCCTTTAGACAGAGAACGATTGATGCAACTTGGCCTTCAACATGATCTTTGTGTGATAGCGACGGATGGTTTCGCTCCTCGGGCCTTCATTGCTGGAGTTTTGTATCTAGCGGTGCCCATAGTCCAATCCTCCATGAATGAGACAGGTACATTGGCGCAAATCAAAGTCTCACTTCCTGGTGTGACAGGTTGTGTGCAATGCCCAACCACGGCAGACCCAATCCACTATTTTCCCGATGGGGAACCTAACTGGAATAGTATCGATGGACAATATGGCGCCAATAGATGCAAGGATGCTGCGGCAGCGATGGGAGCTGCAAGTTTTGCCCATACCAATTCCATGGCTGCTTCTTTCGCAGTCTCTCAGGCCGTCTTGATACTAAAAGGTTGGAAGAACTACATCGCTGATGGTTGTTGGCCTGCTAATCTACCAGTTCCTTTGTGGAATGAAGTTGCCTATCCAAGACCGTTTTCTCCGGGAGGCTCAAGGAATTCTAAAACAAGTGACAATGTGGAACTATTTCTCGAGACCAGTCCAAAACCTGATTATATCTGTTATTGTTGTCGTAAGGGATTTACTGACGGTGGGAGCCTAAAGCTTCGTGCCATTGGAATAATGGATATTGCAAAGAATAACAACTTATCATTGTGGTTCAACGATATCTCACAAATTCCCCGGCTTGGTGATGTCAAAGGCGCCCCACGGCCAGACAAGACTGTGAGATTTGGAGAGAAGTGATTCAAATGCCTGACTCATCGAAGCAACCACCTGACGATTATGGAGAAGTTCCACCTGCTCCTGATCTTCCACCTGTCTCTAAACAGCGACCTTCAAGTGAATTGAATGAAATGGGTGATCAGGGTGATGGAGCAGTTCCATCTGCTCCTGATCTTCGGCCAGTCTCTGAACAGCGACCTTCAAGCGAATTAAATGAAATGAGGCATCAAGGTGATGGAGTAGTTCCATCTGCCCATGGAAAAAAACCTTCTTTCACAATTGGGATTAAGAAATTGCCTCTGAAGATAGGAAATATTGAAGATTTGCGAATCACTCATTTGATACTCCCTCAATCTATCGGTGTTCAATTAGGATGGCAAACGCGTGATGATGAACCAACTGCTCCCATAAAAATTGGGAATCGCATTGAAGACGTATCATTGGTTCCACAGTCCGAATCAGAAAATGAAGCCAACAACAATAATGGGGACAATGTCAATTTATCCTTTAAAATAATGAAATTTCAACCGGTAAGGAATATATTTTCCTTTCAGAAAAAATTCAAATTACGCCGTTATGGAAAAATATCTATGATGGAAGCGAAGAAAAGTTTCTCGCCAAACCAATTGTCAGACTTTCAATCTGAGTCTAAACAATTTAATTATTTACTTGAAGGTCCATTCAAGTCCCGTTTCATCAATCGTGAGTCCCCCCCTCATTCTTGGGGCAAGGTCGGGAGAGTGTGGAAACCATTTAGCGTTCGATTCATCAATACGGTCAAATCATTGGAAGGTGAAGATGAGGTCCCTCTTCAGACCGCTGCTACCATCCTCTTTCAATGTTCCAAGAGCAACCCTGCCCGTATCAAGGATTTACGAGTTGATGGGCGTCTCATGATGCGGAGATGGTAACGGAATTTGGTTTCGTAGTTCTTCGATACAACGAATTGGTGGTGAATTCAGAATGGGCATTGATAGATAATTTCGGATGTTTCAACATGTTTCACTCTTGAACACTTTCGTCGTCTTCTCCGAATTCATCAATTTCGGGCGGAATCCAACCTTCAGCAATCCTCTTTTTGAAATCCTCCATCATGCGCTCGGAATTCTTCAGGAAATCATCAATGCAATCGCAACCTCCCTTATGATCAACACACTCAGGGTTGGAGCACTTGTGACAACAACTGGTCTTGTACCCTTTGAACTCAGTCTCCTTCTCCCAGTTTTGTCGGCAGGTGGGACGACTGCATTGGTAGACATAGGTCATGGGACAGCCTGTACTCCTGTTCGTGAAAACATTGTGCTCACTCATCGTCAGAATAATGAATATTAACAAAGGCGAATGAGTATGGGCCGGCAAATCGTGTATGTGGATATGGATGGCGTGGTTGTCCACTTTCCAGAATCAATCGACGATGTTGAAGTAGATATCAGGGAACAATGTAGACAATGGTGCGAATCCACAGGCAAGCATCATTCGGATTTCGAAGGTATCTTCGCAACTCTTGCTCCAAAGGATGGTGCAGCACAAGCCATCGAACGGCTGCTCTCAAAATACGAGGTCTTCCTTCTTTCTACCGCGCCATATGACAATACCAAGTCGTGGTCAGAAAAGCGTAGGTGGGTAGAGGAACATCTTCCTGGAATGCCGCGCAAGCATCTGATTCTGTCTCATCGCAAGGACCTCAATAGGGGTGCATACTTGATCGATGATAGGCACAAGAATGGGGCTGAGGGCTTTGGAGAATACGAGGGTCAGGAGTGGATTCACTTCGGTTCAGAGGAGTTTCCAGATTGGGAAACTGTCCTGACATATCTCCAATGTTAGGTTAGAGTACGGGTGCATGTGCTTGCGCATCTGCGCTCCCGCGAGTGGTGCGATTTTTTCCGTAGTGTTGATATACTATCGGTGCCAAGTTGTATACAGACAAGGGAGTGGCGCCCGGCATCCAAATGTGGAGCCAAAATCACATGCCAACCCAAAACCCCGACGATAGTAAGAGTGCAAACTACCAGTCAAGCGATGACGAGTGTGCCTCTTCCAAGAAGAATCTACCACCTGCAGTGAATTGGCATTTCTGGCCCTGGTGCAATTATGGTTGCAAGTTCTGCTTCGCTCGTTTCGAGGACATCCCTCTTGCTGACCGCCTACCAAAGGATATCGCCATCACAGTTCCAG
>CAZWKO010000285.1:0-4108 GCA_964634925.1 uncultured Vicinamibacteraceae bacterium | reverse complement strand
ATAAAGGCTGGGGCTAAAAAAGTTATTCTTACCGTTCCCCCAAAGGATGAGATTGATGCTACTGTTGTTCTTGGAGTTAATGATCATTTACTAAGTGGCAAAGAAAAAATAATTTCAAATGCCAGTTGCACAACGAATTGTGCTGGAGTATTGTGCAAGCCCATACAGGATAATTTTGGAATAAAACAAGGCTATCTGATTACTGTACATGCATTTACAATGGATCAACGCCTCCTTGATTATCCGCATTCTGATATGCGAAGAGCTAGAGCCGCATCTCAATCAATCATCCCTACATCTACAGGAGCAGCAAAAACATTAGGAGAAGTAATTCCTGAATTAAAGAACAAAATTGATGGCATTGCGTATAGAGTCCCTGTGCCTGATGGATCTGTTGTTGATATGGCTTTAGAATTAGATAAGGATGTGACTATTGAAGATATTAATGATGTAATGAAAGAAGCTTCTAATACCTATCTTGGAAATCTTCTTCAGTATTCTACTGAGCCCATTGTATCTGTAGATATAATTGGCAATCCCTACTCAGGAATCTATGATGCTCCATTAACAAGAGTTGTTAAAAATAATTTTATTAAAATAACGGGGTGGTACGACAATGAATCTGGTTATGCGAACAGAATTGTTGATTTAGTAAGAATAATAGGGCACTTATAGATTTTTTTATTTTGTAAATTAGCCCATGAAAAATTTTATACGTATTCTTTTTTTATTATTATTATTAAGTTCTTGTATGACTAATTCTTCTCGGAAAAATGGAATACTTAAAAATGATTATCAGCTAGTATGGAGTGAGTTTTTCACAGATGAAAAACTTGATACGGCTAAGTGGAATATTGAGATTAGGGATCCGGGATGGGTAAATAATGAATTACAAGCATATACAGATAAAAAAGATAATATCTATATAGATAATAACAATTTAGTAATTCAGGGTATTAAAGAAAATTATAGGGAAGCTGAGTATACCTCTGGCAGAATAAATACAAATGGGAAATCCAGCTGGAAATATGGCCGCTTTGAAATACGTGCAAAAATTCCTAAACAGAAGGGTGTGTGGCCTGCAATTTGGCTATTAAGTGAAACTATTTTTACAGATGGATGGCCAAAGTGTGGTGAGATTGATATTATGGAGCACATTAATAATGAAAATATTATTTATGGAACAATTCACTCTGAAGAGTACAATCATATGACAGAAACTCAGATAGGGGGGAACATGACTCTAGAGAATTTAGGTTCAAATTTTCATACCTTTGGCTTAGAGTGGAATTCAGAATCATTAGTTTGGTTTATTGATGATGAGGTATATCATAGAGTTGATAAAAAAGATTATTTCAAAAAAGAGTGGCCATTTGATAACCCTTATTTTTTAATTATAAATCAAGCGATAGGAGGGTTCTGGCCTGGAGAACCTGATGAGAATTTTAAAACAACTGAATATATAATTGATTGGATTAAGATATATCAGTAATGACTATATGAATATGAAGTTTAAAATAATATTATTAATTTTATTTTTTATATGTTTTGCCTGGAATCAAGATTGCTTAGGTGGGGAGCTTAGAACAATGGACAGCTTTCTTTATGGTAGATTCGAGGTTAATATGAAATCTGCTTCTGGAGATGGATATGTGAGTTCATTTTTCACTTATCATGATCATTGGGGTGATTCAAACCCAGATGAATGGAGTTTATTAACCAATGAAATCGATATAGAGATGACAGGTAATCTAGATGCTTCTGTACAATTTACAACCCACCATCCTGGTGACTCTAATCCATGGTCTTATGGTGAGATTATTGGTGTTCCTTTTAATCCTCATTCTGAGTTTCATGATTATGCAATAGAATGGACTCCGAATAGTGTTAGATGGTTTATTGATGATATTGAAGTATATAGTCAAAATCAGAATATTGTTGATGATTTAATATACTCTCAAAAAATAATGATGAATCTATGGTCAGCTATATGGGAAGATTGGGTCGGCCCCTGGGATTCTGAGACAATGCCGGTAATGGCATATTATAATTATGTAAAATATTATCAGTACACCCCAGGTGATGGGGATTATGGTTCAAATAATGATTTTACTTTATCTTGGGCTGATGAATTTGATTCCTTCGATGATTTAAGATGGGAAGAAGCAACCCACGGGTTCAGCAGCAATTATTGTCAGTTTGATCCGCTGAATGTTTTATTTCATAATGGCCAGATGATTTTAATTGTATCTGATCTAAACTATGTTCTAGGTGATGTCAATGATGATTTATCAATTAATATTTTAGATATAGTATCAATATTGGATATAGTTATTTATAGTGGGGATGTAATTAATACAGCTGACTATAATCAAGATAGTGAAATTAACGTGATTGATATAGTTCAGATTGTTACATCCATTTTAGATATGTGATATGAGCGGTTTACAATTTGTTACTATATTTTTAATAACATTTTTTATAGAATGATTTTATATTGTTAATAGGATAAGGAGAAATTATGCATTATTTAGTTATACTCGCTTTTAATCTGTCAATGATTTTTGGATACTCCGTTCATTTTGAAGTTGATATGACTGACCTTGAATTTCCAAATGCTGATTATGATCAGTGCGGTGTGAATGGCTCATGGAATGACTGGTCTGGTTGGGGACTTGTTCTGACTGATAGTGACCAAGATGGAATCTATACAGGGACTCTTCCAAATATGAATAATGGAACTTATCAATATGTATTCTTTTGTAGTGGCCCTGCAGATAACTGGTCTGGATGGGGGATTACAATCAACTCTCCAATGGGGGCTTCTTGTGATTGGATCCCTAATGATGAATGGGCAAATTATGGATTTCAAATTCAGGGATCTGACATAAGTCAGTCATACTGCGCGGGAAGTTGTGATAGTGATTGCGGTGATAGTGATGGTGGTGATGACGGTGGTGGTGATCAAACCTATTCTCTTGTTTGGAGTGATGAATTTAATGAAAGTGATATTGATGAGAGTAACTGGAATTTTGAGATTGGAAATGGAGACTGGGGATGGGGAAACGGTGAACATCAGTACTATAGAGAAGAGAATGCCTTTATAGAAGATGGGAAACTTATAATTGAAGCCCTGAATGAAAGCTATGGAGGTTTTAACTATACATCTTCTCGGATGCAAACAAGAAATAAGGCTGATTTTTTATATGGAAAGGTTGTTGCAAGCATTAAAGTTCCAGGGGCTGGTGGAACATGGCCAGCATTCTGGATGATGCCAACAAACTCAGTTTATGGTGGGTGGCCCCATAGTGGAGAGATAGACATTATGGAGCATTATGGTTGCAACCCTGGAGATGTCCATGCAACTGTTCATAACAATACATATAATTGGAATGGAGGAATTCCTCCAACATCCTATAGCATGAATACCAGCGCGACATCAGAGTTTCACGAGTATGAAGTGGAGTGGACAGAGGATGAGCTCAAGTTTTTTGTTGATGGATCATGGATAGGGTCATATTACAATCAAAATTCTGGCTGGCAGCAGTGGCCATACGATCAGGAGTTTTATATTATACTCAATCTTGCCATTGGGAGTCATTTCATGCCGTGTGAAACACAGGACCAATTTTTCCCAGAAAGATATGAGATTGACTATGTGAGAGTTTATCAGCTAACTGATGAATTCCAAGTTGATCTGTATGGAGATGTCAATCAGGATGGAAATCTAGATGTCCTTGATATTGTACTCATCTTAGGTTTTATCCTTGATACATCACAGCCAACTGACATAGATTTTCTTATATCTGATGCAAATCAAGATGGAGCTCTTGACATTCTAGATATTGTTTTACTTATTTCTCAGATTCTCGAATAATTAATTTCACAAATCCAATTCTTAATTAAACGTATTGTAAGCAGAGTTTGATTCGTTTAAATTACAGATATTCGTACAAAATATATTTCTAAAAATCAAATTACTACGCATGATATTACAATGGATATAAATATTAATCAAACAAGTGGGATACTACTTCATCCAACAGCTCTTCCAGGATCTTATGGCATAGGAGAGATTGGCCCCCATGCATATAAATTTATTGATGAT
>CAZWKO010000284.1:0-4113 GCA_964634925.1 uncultured Vicinamibacteraceae bacterium | reverse complement strand
ATTACTGATCCGTCAGACGGCCGTGTTCCCGCCTTGCAGCCTCGGTTTGAAATGGTCCAGTTATCGCTTGGAGAAGATATCCCTGGCACTCGTCCTGTTCGTGTTCGTGCTGCCGGTATTGGGGCGGATAGTTATGAAGACCGAGGCCTTGCGGAGCGTTGCCTCCTCGGGTTTAACTCTGGTCCGCCTATCGTTCCTGCTGGTTACAATCAAAACCTTCAGATCTTTCAGACGCCGGACCATGTCGTGATCCTGCATGAGATGGTTCACGACGCCCGTATTGTGCCGTTAGATGGACGACCGTACCTGCCGGAAGCGGTGCGTCAATGGATGGGAAATTCTGTTGGCTACTGGGAGGGGAATACGCTCGTAGTCGAGTCCAAAAACTTTACCGATAAGACATCGAGTTTTAGTCCGTCAGTGACGATGGCTGCCGGGAATGGCACGACGCTGCACCTTACTGAGCGTTTTACGCGAGTCGCTGACGATACATTGCTCTACGAATTTACTGTTAATGATCAACAGACGTTTACCCGGCCATTTTCTGCCGCGATCCCAATGAAACGGGGTGATGCGCTATTCGAGTACGCGTGTCACGAAGGCAATTATGGGCTTTTAAATATCTTGTCTGGTGCTCGCCAGAAAGAGCAAGAACTACAGAATTAGAACATCGCTTGGAATTGTTTATTCGGCCGTCTCGCGACGATAATCGAGTCAGTGAATTCTGTATTTGTGTCATTGCCACGCTTGTTGTCTTCTTTGCTGCTGATGACTTCCCATCGCCAGCCTTGTACTAGTTGTTTGAGTTCGCCAGGCCGAACTAGGTAGCTATGTTTGTTTGACGATGGAGCTATCGCCGAGTGAATGATGCCGATGAAGTAACCGCCTTCACGGATGCCATGTTGAATAGCCTCGAAAAGTGGTCGGTGTAAAAAATGACAATTTATAATGAGGTCATAGCGCTCTTTGGGAATCTGAAATACAGATGATTTTGCTTCCAAGTCTGCGCATGTCGTATGTATTTGGTGGCTGCAGTGACGGGCGCTAGCAAAGTTTTGTAATTGATGAAGGGCTGCAGAGGAACCGTCAACGGCATCAACGTTCCACCCGCGTTGGGCAAGCCAGACGGTATGTCGACCCGGTCCGCATGCGAGGTCAAGGGCTTTGCCGGGCTTCAGTGCAGTGATTGCCTCGACAATGGGAACCAACGGTGGTTTCAATAGAGCGTTTGCATTCGCTTTGTAACGGGTCTCCCATTTTTCGATCTGTGGGTTTAATGTGGTCACGGTGATGCTTATGGATGTGTTCCCCAAATTAATTCAACGATAAATCCAGCCGGAATACCTATGACCATCAAGACGAGGCTGAGTAGCAGGAATCGCGAATAGATCGGGACTTTAAGTGCCCGGTGTTTCAGTTCAACACGAACCGTTTCACGTTCATCGATCGCAGCATACGCACGTTGTAAGCCATCTTCGGTCGAGACATCAAAGTAGTCACCGCCATATTCACGAATACTGTCAATCAACGATGGGCCTGCTGCATCTTCCTCAGTTGCCCGGACGTTTTCGGTGTTGATATAGATGATGTAGGGCACAATGTTTCCTGCATTGAGCGCCGAAAGTTCGGCTACAGGTATTTCGTCAACGTCTGCATCGGTGATAATGAGAACAGCTCGGTGATCCGTCGCGCCTCTATTGAAGACGGTCGCATCTCGGTCGAAATGATTCACTACTGATTGCAAGGCAAGTTGAATATTGGTCGTCCCTTCTGATTCGATGATGCGTACTTTGTCTTCGGGCACGAAATATTTATCGCGTTGTGCGCCAGGTTCTGACGCCAGAATCTTGACGGTTACGTATGGTGCTTCCATCACCTGAAAGAAATAGAGTTCGTCGTCAATGACGAAGTCGTCAACCATGTACGGATACGACGAAAAGAGCCAGAGCGAGACACGATCATTTTTCTCGCGTCGCATTTCAAGGAATTCAAGATGAGCGTCTCGCGCTATTTCTGCACGTGACAGTTCACTGTTTGCAAACTCCCAGGCCATTGACAGCGATGTATCGACGAGATCGATACGGACACGAGAGTCGACATTTCCTGTGACCTCTTCTGTGGAGGTTACGAACGGGTCTGAAAGTGCGACCAAAATAACTATTAAGGCCAGGGCGAGAACGAATTTAGGGATGTTATAGGCGAGTCCTATCAGCAGCCCGCGTTGATGTCGACGGGCGACTGTATGTCCAGAGTGCTGCCGTGAATAACGACGGCGAAGAAAGAGAAGTCGAGCAAACGTAACACATAACGCTGCAATGACAATCAAGGCAAAAAGGACGGCGGTGCTGATATCTCCATATCTGACTTGCGCGAAATCGGTATTAACTAATTCCTGTAAACCCGTTCGCACAAATAGATCTAGTGCCGCCCAATCGAACAACATCGCAGTATCATACAGACCGATGGCAGCTGGGTGGTTTGCGACGGGTGCAGTTTTCTGCGGTTTGGGGGTCATTCTCGGTGCCTTTGGTGCACATGGGTTGCGGGAGCGATTGACACCAGAAATGCTCGTGGTGTTTGAAACAGGAGTCCGATATCACCTGATTCATGGATTGGGTTTATTGGCGGTTGCGTCGGCAGCGTCCCGCTGGCCGGATACGTATGTCAGTATTGCTGGTTATCTTTTTGTTGCAGGAATCCTTATTTTTTCAGGCAGCTTGTATGTGTTAGCGATTACCGGGATCCGCTGGCTTGGAGCCATTACGCCAATTGGTGGCGTCTGCTTGATTATTGGTTGGGGATTACTGGCAGTCGGAGTACTCAGAGCATCGTAGTGGGCTGTTTTTAACGAGTTTCAAGCTCGACTAGCCGAGTGCTTCAGCAAAAACAGCCGCCATTTCATCAGCGGGTCTTCTATTCCAAGTTTCGTTTACGGCGATTAAGAATTGCCCTGTCCCAGTTGGTCTCCCGACGACGACACCTGCGCGTTCCAGTTTGGTGCGGAACAGCAGCGGATCCGTTCCAGTGACCTGTAGCCGGAACAAGTTGGTTCCGTTGTTTATCCTTTCAACACTGAACGCTTCGTGATCGCTGATTAACCCGGTCCATGTTTCCGCGGTGTCGACCGCCTGACGGAACCGATCGGTGAACCCCGGTAGGTAATGGTGGGCAAGTGCGGCAAACGGCCATGCCGCTGGAAGTCCAGCGCCAAACATGCGACGAGTGTGAAACATGCCATCTAGTAGTGAACGTGGACCAGCGAGAATAGCTCCAGACGGAGCATTGAAGTACTTGTAGAGAGATACGTAAACGGTGTCGAATGGCGCGGTGTAGTCTGAGACTGGTTTGTTTTCGTACGTGGCCTGCAGGAAAATTCGCGCCCCATCAAGGTGTAATCTGATTTCCCGTTGTTTGGCGAATGAGACCACGCGTTCAAGTTCATTAGCGTCGAATGTTTCACCGAATCGTCGGCGTACAGGCGTTTCGATGGAGATAACTCGAATGGGTGTTGCGACACGGCCAGTGTTCGCCCGTTCGACGGCTTTCTCAAGCTGCTCGATCGAAAAACTTGCTTGATTTGGACCAAGAGCGACAAGGGGCATGTTGCTGAGAGTCTGCACGCAATCACCCGAATCGTTGTAGAGGTGGCTTTCGGCTTGGACAACGGCGCGTCCGGGTCCGCCAGCTAATTCGCGAACAGCAAGGTGGTTGGCCAACGTTCCGGTTGGCATGAATACCGCTCGTTCTTTCCCTAGCACTGTGGCGCAAGCTTTTTCTAACTGTTCAACCGTGCCGCCATTGGAGTAAGAGTCAGGTTCGATTTTGCCGTCGCTTGCAAGTTCCGTCCATATGTCAGCGAGTTCCTTCGGAGAGAAGCCTAGGCCATCACCAATCATCCTGACCCGATTGGCAGTACTTCGGTTTGATTGCGTGGCACCAGCATGTGGCGCGAGAGCACTGTAACCGACTCCGAGTGTTCCAATTTCCAAAAAGCGACGACGATTTACAGGGTTTGCCATGGTGTTGTCTCTTAGTCACAGTTGATAAGTTTGGCCTTCGGGTTAGCGATAATGGACATGATTCTCCAGTCGTCAGCAAATTTTGCAAATAGGT
>CAZWKO010000283.1:0-4114 GCA_964634925.1 uncultured Vicinamibacteraceae bacterium | reverse complement strand
TTTGTTGAACTGACTGAACAATTCGTTGAGGGACTCGTTCATATTTCAAGTATGGCGGACGACTACTATCGGGTTGTCGAGTCGCAATATCTGCTAAAAGGGGAAAACTCCGGGAAGATCTACCGACTGGGCGACCTTGTACGTGTCCAATTGGTTCGCGTCGACAAGGACCATCGGCAGCTGGAACTGGGTCTCACGGATGTACTGCGGTCAGTTCGAGCGGGTTCAGGCGGTCGACCCGTGCGTACAAGACTCAGAAAGGATAACGTCCGTCCCGTAATTTCTCGACGGCGAAAGAAGCGACGTTAGTTGAACTTTCTGATGACAGTGGCGCTGGGTATTTTTACAAAGCGATGAAGCACATTGTTGTTGGCACTGCTGGTCATATCGATCATGGAAAAAGTGCGCTAGTTAAGGCACTGACCGGTGTTGATCCAGACCGATTAAAAGAAGAACGGGATCGTGGGATTACGATCGATTTAGGGTTTGCGCGATATCAAGATGGCGAGACCGAACTGGCTTTTGTAGATGTTCCTGGTCATGAGCGCTTTGTGCGCAATATGTTGGCTGGTGCATCTGGCATAGATGTTGTTTTACTGGCGATTGCTGCTGATGCGTCGGTTATGCCACAGACCAGAGAGCACCTTGATATTTGTCGATTGCTTGGAGTCGGATTAGGCATTGTAGCAATTACAAAATCAGATCTTGTCGATGAGGACATTGTGGATTTGGTTCGCCTTGAAACAGAGGAACTTGTGGCAGGCAGTTTTCTTGAAGGTGCACCGATTGTTCCGGTGTCATCTCGCACAGGGGACGGACTCGCTCTGTTACGAATGGAGTTAGGCAGGGTTGCGGACGCAATTTCAGGAAGGCCAATGGACGGTCTTCCACGACTACCTATTGATCGCGCCTTTACCGTAAAGGGTTTCGGGACGGTTGTGACTGGCACGCAGGTGTCTGGTCGGATTGGCCACGACACGGACTTGGTTTTGTTGCCAAGTGAGCAAAGTGTTCGGGTGCGAGGGTTGCAGGTGCATGGAGAGGCAGTCGAAACGTCATTGGCCGGGCAGCGTGTCGCAGTAAATTTGAGTGGTGTCGAGGTGGAGGAACTTCGCCGTGGCGATACATTAACGACACCCGGATCGATGAGCAGTACGACACGGATCGACTCCCAGACGACGCTTTTAAAAGGTGCGCGGGAGCTTAAATATGGAGCGCGCGTGCGGTTGCATCAAGGTACGACAGAGGTGATGGCGCGAATCGCACTCGGTCCAAGTTGTGATGCCGTAGAAGACTCTCCGGAATCATATCCAACGACGCTGGCGCCAGGGAGGCGTACTTTCGTTCGATTGCATCTAGAACGACCGATTGCTGTTATGCGCAACGATCGATTTGTACTGCGGACGTATTCTCCGCCGATTACTGTTGCCGGTGGCCTGGTCTTGGATGCTTATCCTGGTTATGGCCGGTTACGCACGGCTGCTGGGCTGGCTCGCTTACGAGGTCTTTCGGGTACGCAGGAGGAAGCAGTGGCTGTCATCGTCAAGCAGGCCGCTGGGCGCGGGATTTCTGGTGTTTCTTTGGCGGCGCGAATTGGTCTATCGGCAGAAAAGGTCCGGGAGATCATCGATGTGTTAATTGTTGAGGCGTCGGTGTGTCAAGTGGGAGACGTGTTTGTAGCGAAAGAACGGATTGACGAATTTTCATCAAGATTAATGAAATTGGTAGCGGGGTACCATCGTGATTATCCGTTGGGGGAGGGCTTGCCTAGAGAAGAGGCCAAAGAGCGGTTGAGTAGATATGCTGGCGTTGAATTGTTCCAATATGTAATTGCTCAGTTGGTAGAGGAAGGTAGACTGGTTTCCGGCCGGCACCTCTCCGCTGCAGACCATCAGATTGTTTTGACTGAACAAGAGACAGTGATTAAAGAGCGACTTGAAAAATTATTTTTGGCGAGTGGCCTGACGCCCCCAGAACTGGGTCAAGTGGCCGTTGATGAAGGCGTGGACAGGTCTACTGTTGACCGTATGGTAACGCTTCTTATTCGAGAGGGTGCACTTGAACGAGTGAGTCGTTTGTTGTTTCATACCGCCGTGCTTGAGCGTTTTAAAATAAATATGCTCGCATTCAAAAAGGGCCAGACAGAGTCTGTCCCACTCGAAATGCGCGAATTTAAAGAACATTTTGGTGTCAGCCGGAAATATGCGATTCCGTTACTTGAGTATCTTGACTATGTGCACGTAACACGACGCGTAGGCAGTGGTCGTATTGTCGTGTAGGCGATGTTTAGGAAGCTTTTGACTGCCAATCTAGTGCTTCCAGGAAACGTGGGCGATTCGCTGAGAAGGTGTATCGTTTTGGAGGGTACAATATAGAGATGGCACAGCAGGAAGAGATACTATGTTTTACCGTGTGTGTGTTCCAAGATTCGGAATGGGCTTCACGCGGCCTGACGGCGCTAACTGAGAATGGTTTTTCGACAGATAGGCTATCTGTCGTTGCTCAACGGACTGAAGATATTGATGTCTTAGTAGAAAAGACATTTGGTCTTCGACAAGGGCAGGTTGCTATGGATATCGCTGGGTTAGGTGACTCTGTCGCTCATGGGCCTTTGATTGGTGCGCTTCAGGGAACTGACACTGGTCTTAAGCAAGCGGGTATGGCGGCCACAATGAGACGAGCTGGGTTCCAAGACCATGATGGGTTTATTTTTGAAACCCTAACAGGGCGAGGAGGCATACTAGTTGCTTTCGAGGGTGAGATGCGGGCTGCTGACGCGTTGGCTCTTTTTCATGCATATGGCGGGGGTAACGCCGCGATTGGTGCGTGGAGAGGTCGCGTCTGACATTCGTTTCTATCTTGGTAGCGTGTCTTGCGGTATTTAGTGGTTGGTTCCAATAGCTGGTTTGTGGCACAAAAACGAATTGCGGGGAGGCACATTAGGTGAGGCATGGCCTCGGTCTCGGTCGGATCCCGTTCTCAAAATCATTTTCACCCTATACGCCAGTTGAAAGGCGTCGTAGGGCCAAGCGATCAAGTCCGGTTGGACCACTCAAGTTAAAAGTCGCGCATTCGGACCCACCTTCGGGTAAACAAATTGGTTCCAAGCAACGGCTTGGCACTGACCAGAAGGAACGGTCAATACTCCCAGACGACCTCGCTCCGATTGAACTGGCATTTTTGATCGCGGCTGACCAAGAGCGAATAAAACGGTCGTTCGCCGTTTCGTTCGCCAGTCATATCGCTGTAGCCAGTTTCGTGTTGTTTTTGATTAGTCTGACACCAGACCGTGAGGTCGAGGTGGTCGAGTCAGTTGCTGAGAACTACACTGGAATTGTCTGGATTCCCGAGGAGGGACTGGGTGGCGGCGGTGGCGGTGGTGGCAATGAATCGCTTGAAGCCCCTCAGATCGTTGAGGTCGAAGGCACTGACGAAGCCGACTTGGATATCCCTATCGAGGAACGACCAGAATTGATTGATCCCGAACCAGAACCAGAACCAGAAGAGCTTGAAGAAATAGTGACTCAGGCAGTGTCTATCTCGGCCTTAACCGCGGCCTCGTCGGTAGAGACAAGGGCCGGAGTCCTTGATGGCTTGCGGTCGGCATCCGCTGAGTCACAAGGAATTGGGATGAATAATGGGGCCGGTACAGGTGAAGGTGGCGGAATCGGGCCAGGCGTCGGTGATGGATTAGGGCCTGGTGAAGGAGGCGGTACCGGTGGCGGTGTGTTTCGGCCCGGCAATGGTGTTGCACCACCCCGCGTACTTCGTGAGGTCAGGCCTGAGTACACCTCTGAGGCGATGCGGGCTCGCATACAAGGAACCGTCTGGCTTGACGTCGTTGTTCTTCCTGATGGGTCGGTTGGAGATGTAAAGGTTTCAAAATCACTCGATAACGTATTTGGGCTTGATAGTCAGGCTGTCGCGGCAGCGAGGCAATGGTTATTCGCACCAGGAACCAGGCTAGGCGAGCCGGTGGCTGTGTTGGTAACGTTGGAACTCTTTTTTAATCTCCGCTAAAAAAAAAGACCCGGAACAGGAATGTTCCGGGTCTTTTATCTCAAACTACCGTATGGGTAGGGAGACTACATCATGCCACCCATGCCACCCATGC
>CAZWKO010000282.1:0-4126 GCA_964634925.1 uncultured Vicinamibacteraceae bacterium | reverse complement strand
AGCGCGATGTCTAGCGCACCGAGTTTGTAGACGGTGAAGCTGCTGCCAACCGTGTTAACAGGCCCGAGAGTTTTAAGAATTGCATGCAATTGGTCGGCAGGTAACCCGTAAACTTCCAAGTCGATATCTTTTGAAGGCGTATCGAGGAGGAGGTCGCGCACCCAGCCGCCAACAATAAGAGCACGTCCTCCTGCTGACGCTATAGCTCGAGCGACCGTTAACGCAAGACCCCACTCAGACATCACGTGCTAACCGGAATCCATAGTCGGTGTACTGGTATGTGGGAGCTAATTTGCTCCTCGCCGACACACGACTAATCGTACGCGCATGTCGCCACGAGCCCCCTCGCGACGTTCGACGATGACCGGAAGTTGGGCCGATTGGGTTGCGAGCCGGCGACTCTGCATAGAAAGTACGGGAGTGCCAATCTGCGCACCATTCATGTACGTTAGCGGCGATTCCTCGGATGCCAAAATCGTTTGCCGGTCCAAGCGTGACTGGCCATGGCCCATCAAGAGGACCGTCACCAGCGTTTGGTATCCAGCTTGGGGTCAAGTTTCCCCAAGGATAATCCTCGCCTTTGCGGTGGCCGCGTGCCGCTCGCTCCCATTCGGCTTCGGTCGGGAGGCGGACCGGGGCCGTCGACAAGCATGATGAATGCCATAGGCAAAACAAATAGGCGTCATTCCAACTGACACCGACAACGGGTTTGTCTAGACCGCCGAATAATGGGTTGTCCCACTCACGGGGAGTAGGAGCCTGAGTGGCCTCAAGATAAGGGTGGTATTCTGCCCGAGTGACTGGGTCGATAGCCAATTCGAACGTATCGACCCACACGCGGTGTTCTGGCTGTTCGTCCGGTTGACCGAACTCAGAGCCCATAACGAACCATCCTTCTGGAATCTGCTCAAATTCGCTCATTTGTTCTTCTTGATGATACGTGGATCGCGTCGATCGATCGTTATAAACGACTGATATGATCCAGCGTTGGATAGATTTGTGGTGAGGTTAGACAAAACTTTTGTGAGACGCTCGGCACGCGTAGCCATTCTAGTCGCTGTGGTCGTCTGTCACGGGTGTTCTCTGTCGTCGATGGCGGTCAACGCTGTACTGCCTACGTTGGTCAATCCTGCGGTTTATCTTTCAGAAGAAGATCCCGAACTTGTCAGAGCGGCGCTACCTTTTTTATTGAAGACCATTGAATCAATCATCGACGCGGACCCGGAGCATCGTGATGCTCTGGCGTTTGCAAACACCGGGTTTCTGCTTTACGCGACTGCCTTTTTACAGCATGACGCTGCACTTGCAGAATGGGAGGACTACGAATTAGCGCGTGATTTAAACAATCGTGCGCTCCGTATGTATCTCCGTGCTCGAGATTTTGGAATTCGTGCTGTCGAATTGGAGCACCCTGGTATGAGCGCGCGCTTGGTGAGAGAACCTTCCACAGCAGTCACAGCGTTTGAGGTGGATGATGTTGAAGCTTTGTACTATCTTGGCGGCGCATGGATGCTCGGGATTTCTTTGGGACTTGATCAACCGTCGCTTGTAGCGGATCTACCTACCGCTCGGGCACTTCTGGACCGGGCCATCGAACTTGACGAAGATTACAATCGCGGTTCTTTGCACGTAGCATTCATTACTCTTGAGTCCGTGGGTGAGACGTTGGGAGGCTCTTACGTTAAAGCACGCGAACATTTTGAACGTGCGGTTGAGCTGTCAGAGGGATTGGATGCTGGGCCCTATGTGGCGATGGCTCTGGGTGTATCTGTCGCCGAAGAAAATAGGCAGGAGTTTGTTGATTTACTTGAGATCGCAGTTGCGATTGATATTGAAGAAGAACCAAGTAATAGGTTGCTGAACACGTTGGCGCAGCAGCAGGCTCGGTTGTTGCTTCGCCACACGGACGACCTGTTTTTTGCGCCACTTGATGAAATCGATCAAGATGGGTCTGGGGTAGACCAGGAGATCCAATGATAAAGACGTTCCGACTCGTGTTTCTTTCAGTCTTGCTGCTTAGTCCGATACTTCTCGTGGCGCAAACTGCACGTTTGCGCCTCGGAAGTGTGCTGCCTGCTAATTCTCTTTGGGATCGGTCACTCAAGGAGATGGCAAATGGATGGCAGCAGGCGACTGACGGTCGGGTGCGCTTGCAAGTACGACCCTCGTCAGGAGACGAGGCGACATTGCTTCGCCGTATGCGTATGAATAATCCTCAGGTTGCTGCACTGTCACCACTGGGATTGCAGGAAATCGACGAGGCTTTCAGCGTTTTCGGCGTGCCATTTTTCTTTGAATCGGAAGCCGAAGCAGTGCAGGTGTTGGAGGATTTAACTCCTCGGCTCCGTGCTGTGCTTGCTGAGAATGATTTAGTGCTGCTTAACTGGGGTCACGGCGGGTGGGCGCACATTTTTTCAGATACATCGATCACTACTCTCGACGACCTTCGTGGTGCCAAGCTCTTTACGTCGGCGGGCGATGATGGTGCCGTGAATTGGTACAAGGAGAACGGTTTCCAACCGGTGCCATTAGCCTTAACAGACGTGCTTATGGGACTTAATACTGGGTTGATAGACGCATATCCTAGTTCGCCATATAGCGCGCTGGTGTTTCAATGGTACAGACAGACATCACACATGTTGGACGTGCCACTGGCGCCATTGTTCGGGGCTACCGTGATAAGCCAACGTGCTTGGCAGCGTATTAGTACGGCGGATCAGGCAGCCATACTAGATGTCGCAGAGAATACGCAGAAGTCAATCTTTGTGGAGGTGTTTGAGCAGGATGCTGAGGCGGTTCGCGAAATGCGAACTCGTGGGCTCAATGTCACCGGTGTTGACCAGTCTCAAGTCTCAGCGTTTCGGTCTGAAGCAGAGAATCTGACGGCGTCCTGGAGAGGTAGTATGGTTCCAGCGGATATCTATGATGCGGCCGTCGAAGCCCGAAATCGATACCGCAACCGTTAAAAGGTTATTTTCTTTTCGTTTTATGCACATTTGGCTATCGCAGACCTTCGTTGTCCACGCTCTGATACCATCACGTTCGGATGCCCTCATCGTTCGACTCTGACTCTGACGGCCGAATGCGAGCCTTTGGTGTCATTCACACGACAGAAGAGTTACTGGCGTCGGTTTCGCTGGCGCTAATGATGTTGCTACCGCTGGCAGAAATTGTCATACGACCTTTTGTCGCTGGTGGTATTCCAGGTTCCATTCCCTTTGTTCAGCATCTGACGCTATGGGTAGGGTTTATCGGCGCATGCGTCGCGGCGCGCAGCGGTAAGTTGATTGCTTTGTCAACAGCCACCTTTATTCCCGAAGGCATATTTAGAACGGGCGCACGGACCTTTTCCGCAACAGTCGGAGCCATGGTGTCGGCATTGTTGGCGTGGGCCGCGTTGGATTTTGTTGCTGATGAAATGGAATTTGGCGGTGAGATTGCCCTCGGAATTCCGCAATGGGTGTTTCAACTGGTTTTGCCCGCTGCTTTTGGATGCATTGCGTGGCGATTGGCTTGGGGGGCTGGAAGTTTGTGGCCAAGGGTAGTTTCGATGCTTGGTCTGATTGCTGGCATTTGGTTTGCGCAGTCGTGGGAGTCCTTTGATGGTACAGCTGGTTGGCCATGGGTCGTGCTCTTGGTACTTGCGGCGATTGCAGGAGCCCCGATCTTTTCTGTATTGGCTGGCGCAGCTGCATTTTTGTGGATGGTGGAAGCCTTCGACCCTGCCAATGTTCCACTGTACGCATACCAGCTGGCTACTGAGTCACATCTGCCTTCGATTCCGCTATTTACACTGACTGGATTCATTCTTGCCCAGGGCAAGTCGTCTGAGCGGTTGCTCCGTGTGTTTCGCGCGGTGACTGGATGGATGCCCGGTGGCACAGCGGTTGTGTGTGCGGTTGTGTGTGCGTTTTTCACGGTTTTTACCGGTGGGTCGGGTGTGACGATCTTGGCATTGGGTGGGTTGTTGCTGCCCGCTTTACTAAAGGATGGGTACGGCGATCGCTTTTCGATTGGTTTGCTGACTGCATCCGGGTCCCTGGGTTTGTTGTTGCCGCCTGCGATGCCATTGATTTTGTACGCGATTGTTGCACAGACCGCGCCGGAGAATTTGTTCATAGGAGGT
>CAZWKO010000281.1:0-4149 GCA_964634925.1 uncultured Vicinamibacteraceae bacterium | reverse complement strand
ATCGACTGGTGCGTAGTGTAAAAGTTCTAGCTTGCGGCCACAAGCAAGCTCATAATGTCGGCAGACGAGTGATGGAAGGTCGGCGAACACATTGGGACGGGATTTACCAGCGAACGTCGCCCGTCGATCGTAGCTGGCACCAAGATAACCCCGCAGTTTCGTTGAGTTTGATCAGAGCAGCCGGTGTGTCCCGTGATGCACCGGTGATTGATGTGGGTGGTGGTGCGTCTGTTTTGGTCGATTGGCTGATTCAGGCTGGCTATCGTGATATCACGGTTCTGGATGTTTCTGCTTCGGCACTGGCAATGTCAAAAAATAGACTCGGTGGTGTCGCGGGCGATATTCAGTGGCCGGCGGTTGATATTACGCAGTACGAACCGACGCGGCAGTATGCGCTGTGGCACGACCGGGCCGTCTTTCATTTTCTGACGGACGAAATCGACAGACGGAAGTATCGGGCAGTCTTGGAGCGAGCCTTGCTGCCGGGTGGCGATGTGGTCATGGCGACGTTCGGACTTGGTGGGCCGACAAAGTGTAGCGGTCTTGATGTCGTGCAATACGATGCAGAGAAACTTAGTGCCGAGTTAGGGCCAGGGTTCAGATTATTGAACGTGCGCGATGAAGTTCATCTTACGCCACGTATGAAGCAACAGCAGTTCACCTATTGTCATTTTAGACGGGCGAGCACTCAGTGAGGCGAATGGTTTCGCGGCGTAAGTATGTGAGGCGTCTCGACGAGGTCGCACACGACCGTCTCTCAAAGGAGTTCTAAATGAGGTCTTTGTGTTGCCTGGGAGTCGTTGTCACGATTTTGTTGGGCGGTAGCGGTCGGGCGTACGCGCAGAACGCGACGTTAGCGGGCGATCTGTTGACAGACTGGCAGCAGCAGAAAGCGATGTTGATGGCCATTGCGGAAGCGATGCCTGAAGAGACCTATGGCTTCAAACCGACGGAGGCGCAACGGACATACGCCGAACAGATTTTGCATATAGCGGGTGCGAATGTGTTTCTGATGCAGCATGTGGGCGGTGCCACTGCGGTGCCAGAGGTCGACACCTCTGATTTCAGAGTGTTTGGCATCCCGGCGACGACGAAATCTCAGGTGCTTCACGCGCTCAGCGACGGATATGACTATGGGATTTCAGTGATTCAAGAATTTTCTGAAGGAGAATTAGTTGAGACGATCGCCGGTCCGCCGTGGCTGGGGGATGTGACCCGTGTCCGGATGGCCTATTTCACGCTGAGTCATGCGATGGATATCTACGGTCAAATGGCCGTGTATCTTAGACTAAATGGGGTAATACCCCCCGCCAGTCGTCGCGGTGGTGTGTAGTCGATGTTTAGGTATCGGGCGGTGAGGCGTCACGATCGCGTGGGAAACTTCCACTGGAAGAAATGAGTCGCGCCTCGGTGCTTCTCATTGGGTGCGGTGTGCTTCTAATCCTGTCGCGGAGCACGCTCGTGTTTGCGCCACGTCGCACGATTCATTTCTGGATGGCGGTATTTTCGAACGATCGTACCATCAGAATATTGGGTGGGGTGCTCGGAATGTTGTCGCTTTTGCTGTTGATGAATGATTTCGGAGGCGACGATGGAACTCAGTGGCCCATGTGGGTTCTCTGGGGACTGTTGTCTGTCGGATTGTGCGTGGCCGTCTTTTCCGCGTTATTTCGGCAGTACGCGCAGAAAAAGTTTCAGTGGGCGGACACGAAGATGAGTGATGGGGTGCTGCGTGGGTTCGGGGCGTTGGGCGTGTCGGTAGGCACGCTTCTGGTGTACGTCGGATTGTATGTGGTGTAGGTCGACGGCTCCGATCTTCGCTAATGTGAACGTCATCGGCCCTATCGTCAGGCGAGAAATCTCTGTAGGCTCAATAAAACAGAGGTCCCGGTCAGACGGGATGGAACGGACCTGTCACACGAATACAGGAGAGAGCGATGGCGCAATACTATTTTTTGGCGCGTGTACGCGTCGATGTAAATCAGTACAAATCTGCTGACGAACTTATGGACCGTTGGTTGGCAGAGGCGGAGGCAGCAGAGGGGGCGGAGAAAGCTGGACTCATAGTGACGTTGTGGAAGGATGTGAGTGCGCCGCTGGTATACGGGGTCTTGTGTGTTGAAGGCGAGACTGCCATCAAAGCGAATGCGAGGCTGCTCGAAACGGTGATGGGCCTGCCGATGGGACGGGACGGTGCGTTGGTATTTGAGGACGTTACCGAAGTCCGTCCGTACAGTGAGTGGCGAGCGTTGTTACGCGAACGCCGTGGATAGCGAACATCTAACAAGCTGGTTATCACGCAGTCGAAATTTACGTTCAGAGTACATGTCCGATGACCGAGCGTCAGTGGGGCGTTCGGTGCACCGATGCATAACATAAAGGAGAGTAAGACATGCTGTACATGATGGAATGGACCATAAAGCACGCTGAGTACAATAAATGCCACGACAGATTTCTGGCGGGCGCAGCACCCATGCCTGACGGTTCGACGCTGCAAGGTCGTTGGCACGCACCAGGCTCTGGGAATGGATGGTTGCTGGTCGAAACCGATCAACCAGGAACCTTGTATTTGCATGCGGCAGAATGGGGTGATTTCGTGACGTGGCAGATCACGCCTGTCTTCACGGACGAGCAGGCAGCCGGCTTGAGTGTCGAAGGGCGTGGTCGTCGTCCCTAGACCGGCCAGGTCTTTCTGGACGGGGATAGCCCTTTTCTCAGCTAGCACGTGTTGATGGTGGCGGAGAAGAGGGCGTCGCCCTTTTATTAACAGGTCTTTCAGCTAAAATTCGATAGTAAACGGATGGAGGCGGCACGGTCGCACGGTCCGAAGGGAGTGCATTACTTCGTCCTCAGAAGTATTCTGTTCAACGCGAGCGGTAAACGTCATTGAATGCACCGTCGCAGCACGGTAATCTGTGTACGTCCCGAAACGCTTTCAATGGGTGTCCAATGATCAGACATCGTTATCTTCAAGGAATTCTGGTAACAGCCTTTGTCGGATTCGTGATTCTCGGTAGTATCAGTGCCCTCGCGCAAGACGCGGCGACCTCACCGGAACTGCTGGCGGCGGCCAAGGCAGCAGATTCAGAGCGCGTCGAAGCGTTGCTCGGAGAGGGCGTCGATCCAAACACGGCGCAGGGAGACGGTGCCACGGCGCTCCACTGGGCTGCGTATCACGACGATGTCGCAATGGCGGACGCGCTTCTTGCGGCAACCGCAGATGCCGGCGTGGCCAATGAATTCGGTGCGACGCCATTGTGGCTTGCTGCTCAGAATGGCAGCGCGACGATGGTCAAGCGATTGCTCGAGGCCAGTGCCGACCCGAACGCGGTGCTGGCATCTGGAGAGACTGTACTGATGATGGCAGCGCGCACCGGCTCATCCGAAGCGGTACGACTCCTTGTGGAGCACGGAGCCGCGATCGATGCGACGGAGCACACGCGCGGACAGACCGCGATGATGTGGGCGATTGCCGAACGTCAATCTGACGTCGTGAAAATGCTGCTCGACCTCGGCGCTGATATCACTGTTCGGTCCGCTGAGCGGCCACGGCGTATCCATACACGCACCGCCGGCTTCAATCCGTCCGGAGTGGTCGACGTCACGCAGGGAGGGAACAGCGCATTGCTCTTCGCGGCGCGACACGGGGATCTCGACGCTGCTCGGTACCTGGTCGCTGCTGGCGCCGACGCGAACGACACGGCGCCGGTCGGGACGAGTGCACTCGTCGTCGCCGCCCACAGCGGCCACACAGAGCTCGCTCTCTATCTCCTGGAGCAGGGCGCCGATCCAAACACAAACGGTGCAGGCTATACCGCGCTGCATGCCGCGACGCTGCGGGGAGACGTCCTGGTGGCCGATGCTTTACTGGCGGCGGGGGCGGATGCGAACGCCGTCGTGACGCGGGGGAGCGAAGGGCGTCGGAACAGCCCCGACTATGTACTGGAACACGACGTTGTCGGGGCGACGCCGTTCTGGATTGCTGCCCATTTCTCAGAGCCGGCGATCATGCGGACTCTGATGGACCATGGCGCAGACGCTAGCTTTGCCATGATGAACGGAACGACCGCGCTGCACGCCGCCACGGCGGCGCGACGGCGTCAAGAGCCCGGCTTAACGGCGAACGCGGCCGTTAACGAGCGTCGCGTG
>CAZWKO010000280.1:0-4179 GCA_964634925.1 uncultured Vicinamibacteraceae bacterium | reverse complement strand
ACAAGCTCCAGTCCACCCGCTCGATATAGGTCCGTGGCAACAAACCGCCCACCTGGCTTCAAGTCAGCCAAAAGTGGAGTCTCTTCGCTAATTCGATCAAAGTCTTCGATCTTCAGATCAACACCCGCCTCATGCGCAATCGCCAGCAAATGCAGCACTGCATTGGTCGAGCCACCAGTCGTCGCAACGGCCGCAATGGCATTCTCCAGGGCGTACTTCGTCACAATTTGACGAGGTCGAACATCTTTCTGAACTAACTCAAGCACAAGCGAACCTGCTTGCTTCGCGACGTCACTCTTTTCGGCAACCATGGCCGGCACCCCATTTGCAGCCATGGGTGATAAGCCTAGTAATTCGCAGACGGTCGACATTGTGTTCGCTGTGAACTGGCCACCGCAAGCACCTGGCCCAGGACACGCAACATCCTCCAGCGCACACAACTGCTCATCGGTCATCTTTCCTGCCGCATGGGTACCAACAGCCTCAAAGACATCCTGAATCGTCACATCTTTACCGCCCCACTGCCCCGGCGCGATCGAACCGCCATAGAGAACAAGCCCTGGAATATCGAGTCGCACGAGTGCCATCGCCCCACCAGGAATAGTCTTATCGCATCCGACCAAAATGACGATGCCGTCAAAAAGATTTCCGCGGGCAACAAGTTCGATTGAGTCTGCAATTACTTCGCGACTAATCAGGGAGGTCTTCATTCCCTCGCTCCCCATCGTGATACCGTCGGAAATCGAAACCGTATTGAATTCCATGGGCGTACCGCCAGCTTCGCGAATCCCAACCTTGACCTCCTCAGCAAGATCACGAAGGTGGTAATTACACGGTCCGATCTCTATCCAGGTATTCGCCACACCAATCAGCGGCTTCCTTAGGTCAGCATCTGTGAAACCAACAGCCTTTAACATGGCCCGTGCCGGAGCTCGACTCGGACCTTCAGTAATCGCAGCACTTCGTCGTGTAGTCATAAAAAAAAGCCATCATCCGCGCATGGACGATGGCCCCTTGAGGATTTCAGTCTGTCTGATTCGGGTACATCATCCGCTTGTGGCCGACACAATAGCGTCGGCCACGATAACGGCGACAACGATAAGAAAACCTCTGAAAGGAGTCATTACAATCTTGGCGACACCATGCCACCATACTATTCATTTATTTTACTGTGTCGGTCATGCTCGCAGTCAAATGACCGGAACTAAATCGTGCGATGATGGTGCAAAGTGTATTTCCTAGAAAGCGCCCGTAGCTCAGTTGGATAGAGCATCGGTCTTCTAAACCGAGGGTCGCAGGTTCAAATCCTGCCGGGCGCGCCATTTTCTGCGAGAGCCTTGGTGTATTGCAGGACGATGTGGAAGCCGGGCGGTGGTTCGGCGCTGGTCGAAAAAGGTGATCTATGAACAACGTGAGCATGCGCGACACACTGCGTGGGGTGGCTTTGGTTGGCCTGGGGCTGCTGACCGTGCAGGCGCTGGTTCGGGTACCCTCGGCAGTCGAGGCCTGCGGCGTGCCGGCCGCCTCCGAAACAGCGCGCGGCCACGTGTTCGAAGACACGAATGGCAATGGCAGGCGGGATGCCGGTGAACCGGGCGTTTCCGGGGTGGCGGTCAGCAACGGCTGTGCGGTCACGGTCACTGACGACGGCGGCGCCTACGCGGTGGCGGTCGCCCCGGGGCAGATCCTGTTCATCACCAAGCCGTCACGTTACGCCGTCGCGGTGGACGAGTACAACGTCGCGCAGTTCTTCTACCGACACTACCCCGCCGGTACGCCGACCACGGTCGAGGGGTCGAGGGTAGGGTGGCGGTTCCCCGTGGTCGAGGCTACCGGGCCGCTGCCAGCGGCCGTCGACTTCCCCGTGTATCCGCTGGAAGCGGCGTCGGACCGGTTCCTCGCGCATGGCTTTGCCGACCCGCAGGCCCGCTTCGATGTCAGCCAGGACATGCTGCGGGAAGACCTGGTCAACACGCTCATGGGTAACCCCTACGGCGTGCAGTTCGGGCTGACCATGGGCGACGTGGCTAACGACAACCTGACCATCTACGACCGCCACAAGCGGATGATGGGCCTGCTGGATGTACCGCAGTGGTATCTGCCCGGCAACCACGACCTGAATTTTGCGTCGCCTGACGAGCGGCTCGCCAACGAGACCTACAAGCGGCATTTCGGGCCTACCTACTACTCGTTCGATCACGGGAATGTGCATTTCGTGGCGCTAAATAATGTGGAGTACGCCGGCGTCGGCACAGACGGGCAGAACGGGACGTATCGCGGCTACATTTCCCCCGACCAGCTCTACTGGCTTGAACGCGACCTGGCGCTGGTCCCGCGGGACCGACTCATCGTCCTCGCCACCCACATCCCGCTGGTCGCGGAGGCGTCGGACGGTCGGTCGGCGGTGGCCACGGGACCGGGCACCGAGAATCTGGCAGCGCTGCTGGAATTACTGGCGCCGTTCGAACACATCTACGGCCTGGCCGGGCACGACACCAGCAACAGCTGGAAGGTGGAGGTGAACCACACCCACGGCTGGCACGGCCAGCCCTGGATTGCCCACACTCTGGCCGAGGTCCGGGGTAACGGCTGGACGATGGGCCCCGCCGACCTGCGGGGCGTGCGCGACGCCATGATGGAGGACGGCAACCCGAACGGGTTCTACGTGCTGCGGTTCGACGACGTCGAGCTGACGCCAGAATTCATCCCGTTTCCGTACGGCCCCGACGGCGGCCAACGGATGCGAATCAGCCTAGATCCGCTGCTGTCGGCGCCCCAGGAAGGCAGCGTCAACCGTGGCACGCCGGAGCCCGGCACTACCGTCGTCGTCAACCTGTTCGACGGTGGCCCCCGCGACTCCGTATGGCTCTCGCTGAACGGGTCGACCCGAGAAGCGATGACCTACGCGGTGCGCACCGACCCACATGTCGAACGGCTGCACGCCCAATATGCGGAGACGGACGACGCCTATGGGCAGCCGCACCGCTCGTCACACATCTGGGAATACCCCCTACCGGTTCCTCTGGCGCCCGGCCTCTACCGCGTGGAGGTCACCAGCGTGGACGAGTTCGGCCAGCGCCGACAGGGTCGATTCAGCTTCGAAGTGACCGAGTAGTGGCCTCTAACCACGGAGTCCGCTATCGGGCGCGCCATTTTCCCTAAGTAAACACATCGCACACGTACACGGCACAGACGCGTGACAGCCGTTTGATACCCAAGTTGATACCCTAACGGGCAGAAGCACGCCCCAACGCCTTATCCATTTCATCAGCCGCGTCACGCTGGAGAGCAGGCAACACGTGGCTATACGTATCAAGAGTGACACCGATCTGGCTATGCCCCAGCGTTTCCATCACTAAATATTGAAGCGCGCCTCTGACCGGCGTAATCTAGGCGGGTATGCCTCAACGGTGGACAATGTTTTTCGCGATGGCGGGCACACTAAGCGAGGAGAGAGTAATGAGACACGTCCGGCAATGGTCATGTGTGCGGTTCGGCGGTCTGATGGTCATAGCGATTCTCTCGGTTTCGGCAGTGACAGCGACAGCGCAGTCGACAATTCCGGACAGTGAGTGGCACGCGTTCGGGCGGGATAGCGCCAACACGAAATACTCGCCCCTCGACCAGATCACTGCCACGAACTTTACCGACCTAGAAATCGCGTGGCGCTGGAGTTCGCTCTCCCAAGCCGTCGTTAATAGCAACGAGCGTATCCAGCCACGAGGGTTCGTCGCCACGTCGCTCATGGTCGACGGGCTTGTTTATACCGTGACGGCACTCGGGCAGGTAGCAGCGGTTAACGCTGGCACTGGTGAGCAGGTATGGGACTACGACCCCCGAATCTATGACTATCTTGACCGGCCGCCGAACATGGGATGGCACCACCGCGGTGTCTCGTACTGGGACGATGCGGAAAGCAACGATGCTCGCATTTTTATTGCTAGCCATGATTTACGTCTTGTGGCTTTAAGTGCACGGACCGGGCGGATGTATCCGGACTTCGGTCTGGACGGATACGTCGACTTGGGTTCCGACGAAGGGTTCGAGCGCGCGGTTGACCGGTCGCGGATGACCTACTCGTCGCCGGTCACAATCGTTGGCGACACTGTCATCGTTGGCAGCATCATTCAAGACACGAATATCAGGCTGCGAGAGGCGAACCCGGGACACGTGCGAGCC
>CAZWKO010000279.1:0-4190 GCA_964634925.1 uncultured Vicinamibacteraceae bacterium | reverse complement strand
ACAAATTAAACATAACAATTTGATAGATATAGGCGAATTCAATATTTGACTTCTTATCGTAGATATTAATTTTTAGATTTTGAGCTTACATGGATGCGTAACAAATACGAAAATATAAAAATTTTTGCGCTGATTGGCCTTTCTTCAACATGGCCATTCTTCACGTTTATTTCCAACAACGTTACTGATACGCTCGATTATTCGGCAGTATTTTACATTTGGCTTGTGTGTTTCCTAATACTGATCCTTGCCGGATGGCTGGTCACGCATTTACCAATAAGCGTAGGTCTTAAGCGCCGACTAATACACATCGGCTTAATTTTCTTTTTGAGTTTGTTTTTGTTTGGAGTAGCGGCTGATATCTTTCAATCAAACTTTGGGATTGACCGATTTCGGTGGCCCATTCTGGCCTGGGCTATTTTCACGTTCGTCCTTTCTATACTGACCTGGCGACATTCTTACCAGTCGGCATCTTCAATGCACTTGATGTTTATAATTTCAGCAATGTGCCTTACAGCGGGCTTGAACATTGTTTATCAGGTTTATGAGCCCAATTGGCGTGCAAATAACGTAACTTTGAATCGCACAATTTCGACTAACGGAGAACTAATAGGAACAAAATTCAACGTTTACCACTTTGTATTAGATGGGTATGGCCGTGCAGATTCTTTACGTGAAGGATTAAATTTTGATAACACCCACTTTGTACAAAACCTAAATAAAGCAGGATTTTGGCTGGGTAATAAAAGCTTCGCAAACTACCCGAACACTTCGCTTTCAGTTTCTTCTATTTTAGACATGGATTATTTGGTCGAGCCAGGACCAAACGCGTTAAAAAATTATACGCGATATCAGATCCTACTTTCCGGACACAATCATACCGTCAATAGTTTTAAAGGCTTGGGTTATAAATTTGTCATGGTGCCGCCGGGTAGCTGGGCTGGAACCGACTGCCGCGGAGTGGAGGATGTTTGCCTAAGGACAGAATCTATTGGCATTAACGAAACCCAGATTACACTGTTAGCAATGACCCCATTCGAACCCATCCTTCGGAAAATAGCTGGATCTTTTCTGACATTTAAGCGGAATGAATTTCCCAACATGATAAAAGATATCCGAAAAACAAAGGCCTCGTCACGCAAACCGTTATTTGTATTTGCACATCTCATGATACCTCATGACACAATTTATTCCCGAGATTGTCAGATCAAACATGAAATCAATAAATTTACTGAATCAATTTCTGAAAGAAAAAAAAATAATTACATCGAAACAGTTGAATGTGTTAATCGTCAGATATTAGAACATTTACCTAAACTTATTTCTGACGATCCGACTGCAATTGTCATTCTTCAATCTGATCACGGGTTTTCTTTTAGAGGACTTTTCAACCGTCATCCTAACGACTGGAAAATCGAAGAAATTAAGTGGCGCCATGGCATTTTAAATGCCATTCGTGCGCCGGCAAAATGCAATAAATATCTATATGAATACATGTCCGCTGTTAATACGTTTCGATTCGTATTTGGATGCCTGAAAAATATATCTCCTAATTTTCTAGCTGACCAACTATTCCTCACGCGATTTAAATTTAACGAAGTGATCGAATCGGACATACTACCGTAAAATGTTAATTGAAACTTTTTTTTTAGGACATTAAATTTACTATTTCTATAGAACCGCCCAGTAAAATAGGTTCCAAAGTTATGAAAGCTCTCACAATTTTTTTATTTACTGTATTTGTGGCTGGTCCAGCGCATGCTTACCTGGACCCTGGTACGGGTAGCATAATATTACAGGCAATTGTAGGCACTATCGCTGGGGCATTTATAGTAATCAAACTATATTGGTATCGACTTAAAGAATTTTTCAAAAACCGAACTCCCGAAGAACCAACAGACAATAACAAAAATTGAACCTTCAATCTTCACACTCTTTTTGGTATGGGGGTCCATGCAGTAGGAAATTTGATAAGGGCCCTCACATATTTTCAAACCATAACCCAATGGAAAATTAGCGACTTTCAGCGTATCAAAGCGATCGGTTTGCTTGAAGAACTGACATAAGGTAGAGATCAAATAGTTTTTACGCGCGACAATAAATCAGATCTTCGAACTGAAGTAAAAAAAGCAGAATTGATTTTGGAGCGTGAGAAAATACCTTTTATCTCAGGGGTGTAGACTAGCCCCGTTGGCTTCAAACACTTTTTTAATAATCTCAGCACCTCTGGCACCACTATTCCCGATGTTAAAAACATAATTTTCTCTCAGTTCCTTTACACGCATCTCAAAGCCTTCCGTGGAGGCCGCTAATTCCGCGACCACGGATGGCAATTTTTTGATATCCTCAGCAGGTAATATTCTACCAATCTTTTCACGCAACGAAATCTCCAGTGGGATAGATTTGAGGCGATAATACTCGGCGTTATTAAGTTTCAAAGGCTGGTCAATAAATACAACCGGTTTTTCCAGGCCAAATGCAAACTCCAAGGCGACGCCTGACCAATCGCTTACCATGATATTGGCGGCGTGAAGAGATTCATTTGTCCCTGTATCACCCTCAAAATGAAACGAGGGATGGCTACCAAATCGGAAAATCAAATTTTTTTTCAAATTTGGCGACCGCTTACTTGTCATTTGGTGCGGTCTGACGGTAACTTGAAAGCCAGCATCCAATAGCACCTCTATGGTTTCTTCGCCCCGCCTTTCTAACAGGCCGTTTGGACCCCAAGATGGTGCAATCAAAACATGAATAGCTTCATCTGTTAATGGTAGAGGGCGTTGCTTTTTATCTTCAAGCAGTTTGTCCAGAACACCGTATCCGTGGTTGAAAAGCTGTTTGGCAGGAAGTTGGTTAAGAACTTCCCATTCTCGAATTTCCTCTATGTGGTGTTTTCCAACGCACAGAATGCTGTCGAATTGATCAAAGGCTCCCTTCCGGTAGATCATGTGTGAGCTCACAATTGAATGAAATAGATACATGTAATGGACACGGGAACCAGACCGCTTGATATAATAGTTACCGAGATCGGGCATAGTCATGATCACTAAATTAACATTCAATGTATTAAGTACCACCGTTCGAAATATCCCCTCACCAATGAAATACGATCTAATCCCAGAACGATCGGCTTTCAAAAGAGGGTCATTGGGATCCGACGTCAGCCAAATAACTGGCTGTTCGAGGGTGTAGGTGAGTTGCTCGATAATGGACTCAAAGAACTTCCAATAGTCTGCCCCTTCCGAGTAAAAGACGATCAACTCGTTTCGAGATTTAAGCTTTTGAAACCGTCGCGTGTCACGCCAGGCACGGCAAAATAACTGAAATCTCCTCATCTGAACTTGGTCTCAGGTGAAATCCAATTATCGTCTTTTCGAACAAACAAAATCTTTCCTTCCCTTGAATATACTAGAAAAGCCAGTGCAATTTGTCGATGTATCGCGGAAAATCAATAACCCAAACTAAGCTACTGTACCGTTAACGCCGTCCGAAATTTCCTGTCGCTAGTTGGTTGGCTAAAGCATCAGCCGGGAACGACTGGATTAGTTACCGGGCGCCCTAGCATTACTTCATGAAGAAGTAACCTTGCTCGGGGCAAGGCTAAACACATCTAGTGGGAACAAAAAATTATAATATTGCAAATAGCGCAACCCACGAAGCAAATTTTTTACTGAATTAGCGACTAGGATTAAATAACAACTTTAAGCCTTTATTTTTCTAAGATAATTATTTAATAAAAAATTATATAATATAAAACGCTTGATCAGTCTAATTTATTCGTTAGCATGTTTGCTAACAATATAACAATTGATAGCACGATACCATGCCGAGCACTAAGATATCACAGCGCCCGAAGGGACCTTTCGGCACCTATATTCGGAACCTCCGCGAAGAACAAAAAATTGGGCAGCGTAAACTGGCGCGGGTGATCGGCGTTTCCGCACCCTACTTGAATGATATTGAAAAGGGCAAACGGGCAGCGCCCCGGACAGAACTGGTTAAGGCCCTGGCGCGGGCCTTGGACGCTGACTTAGAAACCATCAACGACCTTGCCGGTGCTTCCAAAAACGCCCTGGCACCCGATGTGGCCGAATTTATCCAGAATAATTCCGTAGTGATCTCGCTACTTCGCATGATTCAAGTCTATGAACTCGATGATACTCAAATAACGGAGCTTGAAAAAATGATGA
>CAZWKO010000278.1:0-4208 GCA_964634925.1 uncultured Vicinamibacteraceae bacterium | reverse complement strand
CGGTTCCGTCACAGGACATTGTTCTTGGATGTTACTACCTAACAAAGAGTAAGCCTGGGGCTAAAGGCGATGGTCGAGTTTTCGGTAGTCCGGAAGACGTGATTTTGGCATTGGATTCCGGTCATGTAGAGACGTTGACGCCGATCAAGCTGCGCGTTAATGGTTTGTTCATGGACTTGACGACAGAGCGGGACGACCAGGACCTTCTTCACGCGAATGTTAAAACTCTTAAAGGTGAGCGAATGGAGACTACGGTTGGGCGTGTTGTTTTTAATAACGCGTTGCCTGACGTGCTCCCATTTTTTAATGGTCTCCTTAAAAAGAAGGGTTTACAGCAGGTTGTTCAGTATTGCTACTTGAACCACGGTCTTGAGCTGACGGTGAAAATGCTTGATGGACTTAAGGACCTTGGCTTTTTGTACGCAACAAAGTCAGGGCTCTCTATAGGGATCGACGACCTTGTTATTCCGAAGGAGAAAATTGGGCTTGTTGATCGCGCGAAAACAGAAGTAATTCGTGTAGAACAGCAATACCTCGAAGGCGCGATTACTAACGGTGAACGAAAGAATAAAGTCATTGGAATTTGGTCGGAAGTAACTGAGAAAATTGCCGATGAGATGTTTGATGAGATGGAGGATGTTGCCGAAGGGGGAGACGGGCGATTTTTCAACTCGGTCTACATCATGGCGGACTCCGGGGCGCGAGGAAGCAAGCAGCAGATTAGGCAGTTGGCGGGCATGCGTGGTTTGATGGCTAAGCCATCTGGAGAGATTATTGAGACCCCGATTACGTCGAACTTTCGAGAAGGTTTGGATGTGTTGCAGTATTTTATTTCAACGCACGGAGCTCGAAAGGGTTTAGCCGATACGGCTCTTAAGACGGCGGATTCTGGGTACCTCACGCGGCGACTAGTTGACGTAGCCCAAGATGTGATTATTTCTGAAATTGATTGTGGCACACTTGATGGTATTGAGTCGAAAGCGATCGTAGAGAGCGGTGAAATTATTGAGCCGTTACGAGATCGGGTTATTGGTCGCGTGATTCTGGAGGCCGTCCATGACCCGTTTAATGGGGAAGTAATTGCTGAGGCAAATACTGAAATTGGTGAGGACCTTGCATCCGAGATACAAGAGGCTGGCATTGAGAAGGTTAGGATTCGGTCGGTTTTAACCTGTGCCTCGAGGCGTGGTGTTTGTGCCCGTTGCTACGGTCGTGATTTGGCCACTGGTAAGTTGGTTGAATTGGGATTGGCGGCCGGTGTCATTGCGGCGCAATCAATTGGTGAACCTGGAACGCAGCTAACGATGCGGACTTTCCATATTGGTGGAACGGCATCCCGTGTGTCTCAGCAGTCAACACTAGAAAGTAAGCATGCTGGCACGGCTCGTTACGAGGGTGTTCAGCTCGTTGAGAAGAAAGATCGTTCGCTTGTCGTGATTAACAGGACTGGCTCGCTTGTTATACAGGATTCAAAGGGACGCGATCGAGAACGTTATCAGCTGGTCTATGGTGCGAATCTGCAAGTGCGTGACGGCCAGGATGTTGAACCTGGCCAGACGCTCGTCGAATGGGACCCGTACACCTTTTCGATCCTGACCGAACAGTCTGGGACAGTGAAGTTCAAGGACATTATCGAAGGTCTAACTGTTCATGAGGAAGTCGACGAGGTGACTGGTCTGACGCGCCAGATCATTGTCGATTCACCAGACGAAAAGAAACAACCCGCAATAGAAATAAAAAATAGCGCGGGTAAGGCTGTTCACCAACGACACATGCCGTCACATGCCCACCTGATGGTGCAAGCTGGTGATGCTGTTAATGCTGGTGATGTACTCGCGAAAATTCCCCGTGAGACTACCAAGACGAAAGACATTACAGGTGGTTTGCCTAGAGTTGTTGAATTGTTTGAAGCTCGGAAGCCGCGCGAAACGGCCGTCATTAGTGAGATTGATGGCAGTGTCAAGCATGGTGGCATTGTTAAGGGAATGCGGAAGCTGATTATTGTTCCAGAGGAAACTGGAGCGGAACAGCGTGAGTATTCGCTTCCACGCGGTGTTCATGTCAATGTTCAAGAGGGAGATCGCGTTCGCGCTGGCGAAGCGTTGATGGATGGGCCTTCAAATCCTCATGATATTTTGAGCGTTTTGGGTGAGAAGGAGCTACACCGTTACCTTGTTAATGAGATCCAGGAGGTCTATCGTCTGCAGGGTGTTGCGATTAACGATAAGCATATTGAAGTTATCGTTCGGCAGATGATGCGGTGGGTCAAGATTGAAGATGTGGGTGATACCGAGCTTCTTATTGATGAGCAGGTTGACAAGTTTAGATTCTTGGCCGAGAACGAGCGTGTTCTTGCGGATGGCGGCCAGCCTGCCACCGGTCGTCCGCTCTTGCTAGGTATTACGAAGGCATCCCTGTCCACAGAATCTTTTATCTCGGCGGCATCTTTTCAAGAGACGACCCGGGTACTCACGGAGGCTTCTATTTCAGGGAAGATTGACCACTTGCGCGGACTTAAGGAAAACGTCACGATGGGCAGGTTGATTCCGGCCGGAACGGGACATGACTACTATCGGCATGTTCGCATAGAAGCCGATGAGCCACCGCCACCACCGGTACCGACTCCCGAAGAGTTGGAACTTGAGCGAGAAATGGAATATTTTTCTGATCCGGATGATAGAGCCAGTGCTTTTCTGAGTGCCATCGGGGCAAATCTTCAGGCTCCATCAGGACCGACCCTTCGCAAGGGAAAAGAAAGTAGTAGCGATAAGCATACAGAAGACAGTTAGGTTTGGGGGAATAAAAGGCGAATACCCGACTAGGGTTATTGCCGGTAGTGTGTGCACGTGATACAGTCAACGGCTCGGTTGGTGTTAGGAAACCCTATCTGGCGCTGGCCCGTACGAAAGAGGATTCCGGTCGAACATAAGCCTCTTTCCAGCATCGGTATCTCGCTGAGGCATAAGGATTAGCGAGTCGCCTGCACGAAGAGCAAAACGAATTAGGGTCAAATCGGTCAACGGTGCCAAGTAGTTGTTTTAAAAGACGCTGCTTTTAGGCCTTGGCCACAACCGGTAGTGTCGTTCGTGCCGTTTTGATGAGTCGGCAGGGCGTCAGGAATAGGGAGTGTTCGTGCCGACGATTAGCCAGCTGGTTCGCAAGGGTCGTGAGCAAATTGTCAATAAGACGAAAAGTCCGGCACTACAAAGCTGTCCTCAAAAGCGGGGTGTATGTGTGCGGGTCTTCACCCAGACACCCAAGAAGCCTAACTCTGCGCTGCGGAAGGTTGCACGCGTCAGGTTGACCAATAGTATCGAAGTGACTAGCTATATTCCTGGCGAGGGGCACAATCTGCAAGAACACTCGTTGGTGTTAATTCGAGGTGGGAGAGTAAAGGATTTGCCAGGCGTACGTTATCACGTAGTGCGTGGCACGCTTGATACAGTCGGTGTATCTGATAGAAAGCAAAGCCGCTCCAAGTATGGTGCAAAGAGACCAAAAGCTTAGAGCTGTTTTTAGTACAAGGGAAAGATTCCACTATGCCACGTAGACGAGAAGTTCCGAAGCGAGAGGTTCCTGCTGATCCTGTTTACAACAGCACTCTCGTTACGAAGTTTGTTCGGATGATTATGCAAAGCGGCAAACGAAGCGTAGCGGAAGGAATTGTGTATGGCAGTTTGGACATTATTAAAGACCGGACCGGTGATGATCCACTAAAGGTTTTTAAGAAGGCACTCGATAATACGAAGCCGTCTCTTGAAGTGAAATCAAGACGTGTTGGCGGCTCAAACTATCAGGTGCCTATTGAGGTTACTCCCAACCGGCGTTTGTCACTGAGTATTCGATGGTTGACTTCATATGCTCGGTCTAGAGGTGACGGAAAGACAATGCGCGAAAAATTAGCTAATGAGTTGATTGACGCGTCAAATTTACGTGGTGGTTCGGTGAAGAAGCGGGAAGACACTCACCGCATGGCTGAGGCGAATAAAGCTTTCGCCCATTATCGCTGGTAGGGGAGCAGTGGCACTAGCAGAATTTGCCGTTCGAACGGATAGCGACGTAAAGAGGCAAAGTCGGTCAGCAGGAATAATGGCTAGAGAAGTTGAGCTCAGTCGGACCCGTAATATCGGCATCATGGCACATATTGATGCCGGTAAGACGACGACGACAGAACGGGTTTTGTATTACACGGGCATTACCTACAAGTT
>CAZWKO010000277.1:0-4219 GCA_964634925.1 uncultured Vicinamibacteraceae bacterium | reverse complement strand
GTCAGCTTCAATGGTGGGATTCTCGGCAGCTACTTTCCGCGTCAGTGTCTTCACGGCCGACTGCAGCCGGTGGTTTTACTGAACGAAGATATTCTCCAGTGGATCTCTATGAGTTGACTGCACTGGCAGACCTTCGGCGGCGTGGGTTTTCCGTACAGAAAATACGTGCCGTACTTAATGTTCTAGATGTTCAGTTTGGAGTTCGCCTCTATGATGTGCTCGGTGATGCTGGTGAAATTACGCTATTAACGGATGGCCGTGAAATTTATGCGCGGACTCGTGCTGGGGATTTTTTTAACTTACTGCGCGACCCCGGACAACCGTTACTTGTGGTCGGTGGCGAGTCCGATTTGCGGGGATTAAGTTCTCGATTTCGAAGTCGCCGAAAAAAAGGCCGTTTGCGGAAACCTTCTGAACAGTCTTAGTAGTTTTTTCCACGCGCGTCGACGGGTATTGTTTCGATCAAAGAATCGCCATCAACGAAATGAATATAGTCGGTCAAATTCGTTACGACGCAAGCGTGATTCGGTATTAGTCGAACACGTTGCCCAACGGTTAGGGAATTATTGCACCCGGCTAAGGATACGGTGGCGTGCTCTTCTGAAAGGCGTTCAATTTTTAGTTTCGGGTCAATGTCTTTATTAGAGCCTGTTTGCAGAATTGCGCCGAACCCGCGATGTGCATTGGGTCCACGTGCCTGATCTGAGGACAAAGTCTTACTGCCAGCGTCAAGCACAAGGCGGTCTGGAGATGGATGACTAACGATAGTCGAAAGAACCGTTAATGCGCAGTTGTTCACTATTGCGGACTGGAGGGCCACTTGCGTCAAGTCTAGAAACACATAGTTTCCGGGTCGTAGCTCGGTAATTTCAGTTTCCTCCAGACTGAATTGTGCGGTAGGGGTGGCCCCCACGCTGATCTCTTGAATGGAGGTTCCTGCATTTTGAATGTCTAGAGCAAGAGTACGCAATATTTCTCCTTCTCGATGAGCTGTATTTCGAAGGTCCTGACATGTGGATGCATCGTATGCTTGACCGGCGTGACTTAATAAACCACGAAGGCGAAGTCCAGGTAGGTTGTCAATGTCACATATGAATTTCACTGTGTCTGGATGATGAGGATTAATGCCACAGCGATGAAATCCGACGTCGACTTTAACGAGTACATCAAGAAGGCACTTTGCATTCACCATAAGGTTTGACCAGTTTTTTGCAACGGTGGCATTGTCAACCACAATCGATATTTTGGTTTTAGGCATGAGTGCAATGAGTCGATCTGCAGTTGAGACTGGCAAAGGGTATGCGATTCTGATGTCTGGAATACCGTGATCGGCGAAGACCTCTGCTTCCCCCACCGTTGCCACCGTAACACCGACGGCACCAGCGTTGATTTGATACTGTGCAATAGTGACTGATTTGTGAGTTTTGGCGTGTGGACGGAGTAGGATGCCAGCTGCAGTTGCTGCTTGTTGCATTTTTTCGATGTTGGCGAGGAGTTTATTTTTATCGACTAGTACCGCTGGTGTCGGTAAATCTGAAAAATCCATATAAACATCCTAGCGTTTATCTGACTACTTGTTACGTGGCTGTGTTGTTAATCGATTTGTGTGGTGTCGAATGATGAGGTTTTAGGAGTTCTTCGCAGTAGTAACTTTGGCCAGTGGTTGCGAAGCTCCACTGCACATGCCGTTATTCGTCAGTTCTACATGAAGTACCCTGTTAGTTAGAAGGAACAGTCATTTGGAGGAATCGAACAATGAGTTTTTGTGAGCATTGTGCCGGGCAACGTTTTGACCGTGCGCAGGTTCTACGAACGTTGCGAGAGGCACGTAAACGTTTGCGTGTTGAAGGTTCGGAGTGCAGCTCTGATGAGGCACTTGCACTGGTAATTTGTGCGGTGCAGAGTCTTGAAATTCCACACCTTGAACTTCTTGAAGAAATGGGCGACGACACGGTGATCCATTAGTGATGACCGTGTCGCGCGATCGTGAACAAACTCGTGGCTACCGATTGTTCCTTTGATATGTAAACTTATTTTGGTTGCGGAACGATTCGGATGTACGGGAGCGGTGATTTCCAACCTTCTGGATAGGTTTTTTCTGCCTCTTCGTTCGATACGGCTGGCAGGATGATTACGTCGTCACCTTGATTCCAGTTGACCGGAGTTGCTACTTTTTTTGCAGCGGTAAGTTGACACGAGTCGACGAGTCTCAGGATTTCGTTGAAGTTCCTTCCCGTACTCATCGGATACGTAAGTGTTGCTTTGATTTTTTTGTCTGGCCCGATGATGAAAACCGAACGAGCAGTAGCATTGTCCATCGGTGTACGACCTTCAGACGTTTCGCCCGCATCTGCCGGCAACATGTCGTAAGCCTTGACGACTTTCAGTTCAGGGTCGCCGATTAAGGGGTAGTTCACGGCGTGACCTTGTGACGATTCAATATCTTTTGACCATTGCTCGTGATTACTTACACCATCTACACTGATTCCCAGTACCTTACAGTTTCGTTTTGCAAATTCTGATTGCAGGCCGGCCATTGCTCCAAGTTCTGTAGTGCAGACTGGAGTGAAGTCTTTGGGATGAGAAAAAAGGATAGCCCACCCATCCCCGATCCACTCGTGAAAGTTAATGGTCCCTTGGGTAGTTTCGGCATTAAAATCTGGTGCTTCGTCGTTAATTCGTAATGACATGTAATCCTCTCTAGGTCGTGTCACCTTATAGACAGTGACCGGCAACAGCGATAAATTTTATACAACTACCGGTCTATGAGAGAGCGTTATCGGCCTTTAAAATTCAAACATTTCAAATTGTTACGAATCCTCAAGCCGGAGTGAGGCGAACAGGAGTGATATCCTAAGGTGTGGTTCGCACGGTCGTACGGACCACATCTACGGCCTATTTTTCCGTAGCTGAACGGAGTAATGAAGGATGGATCGGGTAGAAATTACGATACCGGTGCGGGGTTTTGGTGAAACCTCTCGGCGTGATAATTGGTGGGTCCAGCCCATCGTGGTATTTCTGGGGTTATCAGCCTTTCTTGTGTATTCCACTTGGGCAGCGTTTCAGGGGGAACATTACGCCTATGGCGGATATCTCTCGCCGATGTATTCGCCAGAAATATTTGGTGATTCTTCCCATAGCCTGTTCGGTCCCCAACCGGGCTGGTGGCCGAGTTGGCTCCCGTTTTCTCCTGCCTTTCTGATCTTATGGGCGCCAGCAGGCTTCAGAATGACCTGTTATTACTACCGTGGTGCTTACTACAAGGCATTTTGGGCAGACCCCCCGTCGTGTGCAGTGGGTGAGCCGCGTAATGATTTTCGTGGAGAGAATTCGTTCCCGTTGATTCTTCAGAATGTGCACCGCTATTTTCTGTATTTGGCGCTTGGTTTCATCGTGTTTCTCTCGTACGACGTGTGGAATGCGCTCTGGTTTGAAGATGCTGTCGGCAATGTTTCATTTGGAATCGGAATTGGCACAGTGGTGCTTGCGCTGAACGTTGTTCTTCTTGGGAGCTACACCTTAAGTTGTCACTCATTACGTCACTTAGTAGGAGGGCGACATGATTGCGTGTCCGACAAACCATCTCAGCAGGTAGCGTACGACTGTGTAAGTTGTCTCAATCAGCGGCATATGTTGTTTGCTTGGATGAGTCTTGTGTGGGTTGGGTTTTCGGATATCTATGTTCGACTGTGCTCAATGGGTATTTGGACAGATTTTAGGATTTTGTAGGGAGTGCATGGAGTATCAAACTTTCGAACATGACGTTTTGGTAATAGGTGCTGGTGGCGCCGGGTTGCGGGCGGCGATTGAGGCGTCAAGTGAAGGCGTCTCTGTTGGGCTTGTTTGTAAATCTCTACTTGGCAAAGCGCATACGGTTATGGCTGAAGGCGGCATGGCGGCGTCACTGGCCAACGTGGATGACCGAGATGGATGGCAAACTCATTTCGCCGACACAATGCGTGGTGGGCAGTATTTGAACAATTGGCGAATGGCGGAACTGCATGCCAAGGAAGCCCCTGACCGTGTCCGAGAACTAGAAGAGTGGGGAGCTGTGTTCGACCGGACAAAGGACGGCCGGATTTTGCAGCGATACTTTGGTGGTCACAAGTATCCGCGCCTAGCTCACGTAGGGGATCGTACTGGATTGGAGATGATTCGGACGCTACAAGACTACGGTGTTCACCAGGGAATCGACGTGCATATGGAGTGCACGATTATT
>CAZWKO010000276.1:0-4219 GCA_964634925.1 uncultured Vicinamibacteraceae bacterium | reverse complement strand
TCGATTATCCGATGCGACAGCGACGAATTGTGCGCTGTGGGTTTGGCCCATCCGAAACCGACCATCAATACCTGCCGTTCGACTGAACGAGTCGAAGAACTCGCGGTCGGTGACGATCGCCCCTAAATAGCTTTCCGTGTGCAGGTCGTAACGGGCGCGGCCTATGAAGACCTGTCCACTCTGTCCGAACGCTGGTTCAGTTGGATCATCGAGACGGCCAGGTGCTTCGTCATTGGTGAATAAAAGGCCGAGGGTGGTCTTGCCAGTTTTCCCGGTGAGTTTGGCCCCGAATTCCGGGTCGACAATGGTCCGAGTATGCACCAGGTTTACGCGTCCTGGTGTTTCAAATATTTCTTGTCCTTCTAGGAAGAAAGGGCGTAACTCTGGAAAGAAAAGTGGAAACCGTTGATTAACTTCAATTTGTGGGCGGTCTGACTCGATTTGTGAAAAATCTGGATTAGCCGTGAAGTCCGCGGTGAGATTTGAAGTAACTCCGTATTTGATATTGAGCCCGAGATCAGGCGAAACATCAGCCTCTTTAAAGCCTGTGTCGGTTAACTGGCCAAGCTGAATCGCGGTGGCGGTCGGTAAAATCTCGAGATTTCGGCTAACTGATAATCCTTCCATTCCACTGATGGATCCCATTTGCGTCATGAGTCCCGCAACGTTTCGAGTCATTGGAGACCACACGACGGATTCGTCCTTCGTCTGCATCGCACGGGCAATCTGAAATCCCCAGTTGTGCTGGCCTTCGCCTACCGATGGGTATCGAAGACTCTTGAACGGGATCGCCATTTCTGCTGTCCAGCCGTCGCTGACAATCGTTCCGCCTGTTTCAAACAGGGCATCCCAAGAGCTGTCACCACCGCTACCAGGCGGGCCGAAACGGCGTCGTCCGCTAGTCAAAATGGCGTCTCCCTGGACACCATACGGATTCACTGAAAAGCGGTATGCTCGCTGCTGGTCTCGAAATGTGTCAAACATGACGGCGATCCAATCGTCTCGTCGAATTTGGTCACGGTCGACACGGTTTGCCCGCATTTGCGAAGGATCTCGATATCTCGCATAGAAACTAAAATAGATGTGTTCGTCATCGTAGGCGATGCGAACCTCGGTATTCTCTGTCGGTTGGGCACCTTCTACGGGATTGGTCTGTGTGAAATTGGTAACGAGGACGGCATCGCGCCATGTTATGTCGTCGAGAAGACCGTCGATGTTCGGTGGCGTGTCTGTCCGTACGGCGCGCACCGTCGGGCGTCCGTTGATTGCAAATCCGCCACTAGGGTCCGTAGAAGTTGTTGACGTCGTTTCACCAAGTGCCAAACCGCCGGTTGTGGCTGAGCGATTGACGGTATTCGAGGATGGACTATTTTCGTTGTTGACAATTACGGTGTTTGGAGTCCCGATAACGCTTTTAACGTCATCGATCAGTTGGTCTTGAATATCAAATAATGTGTCATACGATCCATCGACTCTAAAGGCGCGTACCGTAGTTCGAGTTTTGACGTCGTGGAGGCGAGCGGTGATCCGCAATTGGTTGTCTATTCGTTGGTAGTTACCCGTCAATAGAAGATCGATATTTTGTTGACCGGCCGATGCAAAAAAATCGGCAATAGGGTTGGTGTCGTACTCGCGTTGGGTAGTGAGGTTGGCTTTATTGCGATCGCTGGTACCCTTGTCTGCCAACACGAGTTCCTTGGCGTTTTGAATTTCGGTTTCCAGAGTTGCAACAATGCCGGCACCGATCCAGTCATCACTTGCATTACCAGTAATATTTTCGAACGGTGCGACCGCGAATTTTCTGACGCGGGAACCTTGTGCATTCACAAGGTAGGACGTTAGAAGTATGGAGAGTAAAACTGAGACGACTCTGACTATCAAAGGCACAAAACATCTATTATATCAATTACTTAGGTGGCATAGGGGTGCTTGGATGTGCATAAATCTATTTGTGACAGTAAACATGGTCTTGCTGGCGCTTACTGTTGTGTCAGTTGAAAAGCTTCGTGCCGAGGAACCATTCGTGACGGTCGATCGATTTGTGCCGCATATGTCCAGCGTATCGGCAAATCAGGGTGAACGTGTCGGGATCTTTGTGCGTGAAAAGGTTAACCACACGCTGTCGACTAAATTTGCAGGCGGTGGACATGCTGACGAGGGCAAGGTCGTGCTCTTCGTGCATGGTGGGTCGGTGCCGTCCGTGCCTGACTATGATTTGCCCTTTAAAGACTATTCATGGATGAGTTATCTGGCCCGTGCCGGCTATGACACGTTTGCGATGGATCATTCTGGTTATGGCTTGTCTCCTCGTCCCATGATGGACGATCCCTGCAATATGGACACTGAGAATCGTGCGCTGGTTACGCCGGTTCCGTTATCAACTGACTGCCGACCAAAATACTCGCAGGGGCTTACGACAAGCCAGTCCGACTGGGATGAAATCTTGACGGTAGTTGAGTTTATTCGATCACTACGTGGTGTGGAGACTGTCAGTCTGGTTGGTTGGTCTGCCGGTGGCCCTCGTACGGCTGGTTTTGCTGCTCGTTACCCTGAGAAAATCGACAAGCTTGTTTTATTTGCGCCGGGTTATCGGCGTGACCAGCCTTCAAGTCCTCCTAGTCATCCACGTGGAGATGTCCCGATGCGGCTCCAGACCAAGTCTTCATTGGAGGAGGGGCGGTGGCGTTCGACCGTTGCCTGCGAGAACCAGATTGATCCAGGCATTCAAACTGCAATCTGGCAGTCCATCATGTCTTTCGATCAGCGTGGGGCTGTGTGGGGCCCCGACCATGGTGTGATGCGGGTGCGGACGAGTGCGGGTTCGTGGGGATGGAATCGCGAGTATGCAGCGAAGGTGACGGCGCCGACACTCATTATGGTAGGTGAGCAAGATTTCCTGTTGGAATCAGACAAACAGTTATACGAGGATTTGACGGCGTCTGAAAGCAAAGTGTTAGTAACCATGGAGTGCGCGACGCACTTTGCTGTTTGGGAATCGACGCAGTACAAGTTTATGCATGAGGCATCTCTGGAATGGTTGGAATCGACCACGTTGCGCGGGGAAACGGGTGGTCGCTTTTCAGTAGGGCCAATTGGTTCGGATATTGTTCGCCAGTAGTTGTCGGCGTCAGAACCGCAATGTGACATTCCGGTTCTGGTTAAGCGATTCCGTGACTGGACGTTGCCACGCTATCAGCTGAAAATCAACCGAGGATCGCACGAATCGCTTTGGTAAGTATTTCAACAATTTGATCAAGTTGTGAATCAGTTGTCACAACGGGCGGAGCGATCAGGTAGGAATCTCCCTTGACTCGGCTGAACAGTCCTTTGGCAATCGCCTCTTGATTCACTTTGATTCCGATTTGCTGTTCTGCAGAGAATGATTTTTTTGTTTCTCTGTTTTCAACGAGTTCAACCGCACACATAAGTCCTTTTCCGCGGATATCACCGACGTGTGGATGGTCTGATAGGTTCGACCGAAGGTGCTGCAGTAGCCGGCGACCTTTTGTTGCTGCTTGCTCGGGAAAGCTTTCTTCCTGGATCAGCCGAAGCATGCGCAAGGCCACAGCGCAACCGACGGGATGCGCGCTATAGGTGTAGGCGTGCATCCATGGGGTGTCTGCATTATTTAGGGTGTCGGCGATCGTGTCGTTGATACCGATACCTCCAAAGGGGAAATAGCCAGAAGTAATTGCTTTGGCGAACTGAATGATGTCAGGTTCGATGTTCCAGTGGTTCAGCCCAAACATTTTGCCTGTTCGACCAAATCCAGTAATGACTTCATCGGCAACGAGGAGCACCTCATAGCGGTCGCAGATTTCTCGAATACGCGGAAAATAGTCATCTTGGGGGACGATTACTCCTCCGGCTCCTTGTACTGGTTCGGCGATGAACATTGCGACCGTCTCAGCACCTTCACGAAGGATTACCTGTTCCAATTCATTGGCGGCACTAATACCTTGACTTTGATGGCCTCGACCTTCGTAGCGATAGGGGTATGGGGAGGGAATGTGAAAAAAGCCAGGCACACGTGGTTCGAAGAGTGGCCAATACGGGCTGAGCCCGGTTGCACTCATCGCTGCTAACGTTACGCCGTGGTAGCCCTCTTTGCGTGAGATGACTTTTGTTTTTTCGTTTTGTCCACGGTATTTCCAGTAAGCACGCGCCATCTTGATACTGCTTTCAGTCGCTTCACCTCCGCCGCTCGTAAAGAAAAAAT
>CAZWKO010000275.1:0-4239 GCA_964634925.1 uncultured Vicinamibacteraceae bacterium | reverse complement strand
CTAATTGGCCGGGCGCTACGTTGGCTGAATGGCACCTAGATGTTCCCCGTCCGGACTAAAGACCCACACCCCGCCAGGTCCGGTGCCCCAGACGTTGCCCAGTTCATCAACTTTTAGTCCGTCCGGTGCGCCCTGGCCCGGATCATCCGTCACATCGATAAATACCTGCCCCTCACCAAGCCGGCCAGCCTCGTCAACGTCATAAACCATCCACTGCCGACTCGTCGCATCCGAATTCGCCACATACAACTTGCTCTCATCAGGCGAAAATGCCAATCCGTTGGGACGCGTCTGCGTCGCCAGCAAGTCAAGTCGTCCGTCGGTTGCTAACCGATAAATTCCATTCACTTCCAGTTCTTTAGACGGGTCCTCGTCTTGCTGTGCTAATCCATAGGGTGGATCCGTAAAGTAAAGTGAGCCATCTGAATGAAACACAAGGTCATTTGGACTATTTAGTCGTTTGCCCTCGTACGCATCAACCACCACAACTCGTGACCCATCTGCCTCGATTCGGCTAATTTGACGGTTTCCATGCTCTGCAAACGTCACTCTTCCTTCCGCATCGGTCGTGATCCCATTCGGACCGATGAATCCGCGAGGGTCCATGAATTCTTCGGCGCCGCCATGGTCTCCCTCAAACACCGGCGTTAAGAATGACGACATCGAGTGATCAGAACTCCACAACATAATCTGATTTCCAGGAATATCACTAAACAGAACAGCCCCGCCGTACAATCCGTGGTACTCGATCCAGTGTGGGCCTTCTGTAAAACCAAAACCATCTGCCAGCTTTTCAATCACGGCGTCAGCCGACACAAGCTCGTCAAATTCTGGTGTAAGCCGAAGTACAGACCCCGCACCTCTTTCGGGTACCTCCTCAACCGCCGATTGACCAATTTCCTGACTGGTCATCGACCGATCGTCGCACCCTGATACCGCAAGCACTGCCACGACCCCCAACGTAATACGCAACATCGTCACCCCTACTCCACTATCAACATGTCTACGTTTTGAAACAATTTCCTAGCACCCAAATCTCCGCGATTTACTTCCGAGCCAAACCTCATGTTACGGCAGCAACTGTCGCCGATGGAGTTCTCCGAATACGAACTCGGCGGCCAATGCATGGCCTGTCGGTCCCCAGTGCCGATCACCGCGAAACAATGTCGCGTTCTCTTCCCGCGCGGCATCTCTGAACGTGGGTAATAGATCCACAAACTCAATACCGAGAGCGTCAAGAACGCCGTGAAGACGTTGGTATCCTGGCGCACGCTCGAAACAAAACCGTTCTGGATGAGCAAAGCTAGCTAACGCTGCTTCCATTGAAGCCTTATGCACCTCTTCTTGCGCTGGAACGGTAAATACGATCAACCGGGCACCATTCGCGTAAACCTCCTCCCGCAGTTGTTCCAGCACCATCGCCGTCACCGTCCATGCTGAGGTGATTTCTTCGGGTTCCTCGCAAAGATGTACGCCAAATCTCGAAACTTCACCCAACTCTTCCTGGTGAGTGACTAAACCGTCTGTTCCGTCAGGAGTGACTACGTTTCCCGCCAAACGCCGTACCGTCCGACCCAACACTCGAAAGAGCACAGATTTCCTTGCGTCGCGTAACGGCCATTGTTCACGACGTGCTCGTTCAAACTCGTATTGTTTCCTAGCTTCTGAAATATCAACAGGCGTAATCCATCTCATCCCAGAAGAACCAACCGAAAGAAATGGTCGGCTTTCAATTTTCACCTGGCCCGTATTGACGACGGACTCAAGTCGCACATCATTGTTCCGGACATCATTACCGAGATAGAACCCTAAGAGCACAAGTTGCGGTCTGTACCTTGGTGCAATTTGTTTGTAGACCAAAGATTCCTGAAGCGTGCCGTAGCCACCAACACCAAAATTAAATACTTCACCATCTTGCCCAGACGATTTAATTAATGTTTCAAGCTTCGAAGAAACACTCTCGTCTCGCTCGACAGAATAGGCTTCGACAAACGAATCTCCGAGTATCGCGACCCGCAAGTCAGCATCTAACCTGCCGTCTGGCTCAATATCCCGCCAACCTTCAGAGTTATAACTGACAACAACGGGCTCGGGTACATACGTCGTGTATCTCGATCCTGCTGCAAGTGTCCATCCGAGAACCGGATGCGGAATACGGTACTCCTGTGTCCAGTCGACCGGAACTGTAGTCCGCAGGTACCATTCAGCACCTAAGCCCACTATTCCAATGGCCGCCGCACTCACACTGGCAAGGAATAGCGCCGCAGTCACTTGTCGCCGCATCATGATGATGAACGCCACAATCTGCGTTTAGAAGCTCTCAACTTGCATTCAGGTATTCCTACTCAGGCAAGGCAAAAACAAATATGTTATTCCCGTTACTCGGCCGAAGCTCGGGCGTCAACTGAAGAAAGCTCGGTGTCGTGGCCGCACCACCAGTACTCACCGCAATAAACTGTCTGTCATTCACGGCATAACTAATCGGGAACCCAGACACCGGAGATCCCAGATTGATCTCCCACAACACCTTTCCCGTCTCCTGGTCAAACGCACGAAAACGACCGTTTGCATCTCCCCCGAACACTAAGCCACCGCCAGTCGTCACCAGCGACAGCGTCGCTGCACGCTGCTCATACAGCCATTCCGTCTCACCTGTTTCCGCTGAAATCGCATAAACAGTACCTAACTGGTCAGTCCCAGGAGCAAGTTCATGTCTTACTGCCAGCGCATAAATACGATGAGACGCGTCCTCTGCAGTAGTCGCAAGAAGTCGCTGGCACATATTCCGCAGAGGGAAATACATCGTATTCGTCAGTGGGCTGTACGCTCCGGCCTCCCAATCTTTCCCCCCATGCATATTAGGGCAAGCCAAAACCTGTTGGCCCAAGGCTGTAAATACGGTTTCACCATTCACTGTCACCGCGCCGGTTCCGCCATCTATCTCACTAATCACGTTCTGCGCGACCGTCGGTGTCGCCCATAAGAATTCTCCGGTCTCTCGGTCTAGTGTATAGACCACACCCGTTTTCCCCGGAATGCCTGTCACGACCTTTCGGACTTCGCCAGCTCGAACGCGCGGGTTGATCCAGTTCACGCTACTTGCATCAGGAGATACCGCTGTATCAAGCAACATTCGCTCAAACGGGTGGTCAAGATCCCAATGATCGTTCAAGTGCTGGTAGTACCATCGAATCTCTCCAGTCTCAACGTCCAGCGCCAACGTTGAGTTGTGGTACAAGTGGGTATTCTCGATCCCACCCAACATAAATTTTGGAGCTGGAGACGTCACAGATGTGCCGAAATAGATCAATCCGAGCTCAGCATCATAGCTTGGTGGCATCCATGTCCCAACGTGCACACGTCGCTCATATGGCACTCCTCCCCACGTTTCATCACCTGGCTCACCAGGTGCTGGTACCGTCCGTCGCCTCCAGAGTTCCTCTCCGGTGCGGGCATCATGCGCTAGAATTACACACGATTCCGGTCCCCCCTGTGGACGACAACTGCGACCCGAGATAACTCTGCCGTCCGCTATAATTGGACCAGAACTGTGACCGACTGGGGTCACTTGGTAGTCGAAAATTTTGTTCTCCCAGACGAGTTCGCCCGTATCGACATCCAGCCCAAATACGAAACTGTCATCACTGGTATTGATAATGAAGCGATCGTAAATAGCGATATTTCTGTTATTCCGAGCATTCCCACCAACGTAGTCATAAACATCGTCGGGTAAAGACCGTCGATGCGACCACTTGAGATCGCCGGTAACAGCATCAATAGCTTCGATCACATCACTCGCTTGCGGCATGTAGAGAACGCCGTCGTAGGCGAGCGGCGTACCTTCCTGACGGCCTGGGGCCAATGCTCGTGACCACACCATCTGGAGTTGGCTCACGTTTTCTCTTGTCACCTCTTCAAGCGGACTATAGCCCCAACCATCGAGCGTTCTTCGCCACATCAACCAATCGTCCGCGTCCGGCTGCTGAAGCAACTCGTCAGTCACTGGAACAAAACCGTCAACAGACTGAGCGCTGACAACAGATGACCCCAGTAAGAGGACAAGAACCAGAGCACTTGTCAAGACAGAACAAAACCCGTGATTATACCGATGCATTTAAACGCTCCCTGTCATCCAACGCACCGCTGAGTCGGCACATTACACTGTGGCTTCCTAACCGGTACTAGACTACGCCCCTTCCTCATCATTGCCTAGCGTACTCGTGCACCGTCATTCTGCCC
>CAZWKO010000274.1:1232-4243 GCA_964634925.1 uncultured Vicinamibacteraceae bacterium | reverse complement strand
GAGCATCGTGAGCATCATGCCGGCAACCTCGTCAACGACAATTTCACCAGGATCTTCACGACCATAATGGCGTTCAGCAACATTCGCCGACCATATCCCAACAGTCACAACGATTAGCAAAACGAGGACCTCTATCCAATTATTTCTCGTAGTCCTTGCAAGCAACAGAAGAACGATTCCAACAACCGAGCCTGCAGTGCCTGGCGCCACCGGTACAAGCCCAGCGAACCCCGCGGTCCAAATAAAAAACGCAATCCTCTTCATAAAGCCACCACGCAAATTACTCACTAATAACTTTTGTCTTTGCCACCACGTCATGTAGCGAATGTCCCTTATTAATCGCCATGTAAAGACATCCAATCCCCAAGGGCACGACGGACAAAACGGCTACCAAAGTTCGAATCATAACCGCACGAAAATCGACCGCACCGCCATCTTTAAGAACTACTCTTATCCCCAGTAGCATCTTGCCAATGGTTTGCCCGCCAAAAGTCGTCAGGGCCACAACATAGCTGCAATCCAAGAGCATCAAAAATGCAGCGAACGGTAGCAACAGTTGAATCTCTCGAAACGTGTCAATCGGTACCTGCGCGAGGCGCTCTGTAAGCATCACAACAGCACTATCGATTCCCACAACGATCAAGAAATCAATCAGTACCGCTCCGACGCGTCTAACTACTGACGCCGAAACAACCTTATTCGGCAGCGAAACACATCTCTGTCCGGCCGAAAACTCTCCGGTCCCGAAGTCAAGACTCATCGAGCCATCGCCGTTCCGCGTTCGTTTCGTCCGGCGCACGCCCGTTGATTCTTTGCGCGCTCCAAATGAAACAGCACGACGTTTACTCACTGGCCCTGTCTTCCTCCCCTCCTGATTACTATCGCCCACACCGGATTCCACAGCCAATAATCACACTTTTACAGATAGATTCGACTTTACTGGGAAAGCTGCCTACTTTACTACTCACGACGGCACACACACCCCCATTTGTCCTATCTCTATATCAAATACAATTTTGTCTCTAGAAGGTCACGCGCCCATCGACAACTGTCAGGCATACTAGTGTCGCTCCTTAAAACAATTCGCCAATGTCTCAAGCAAATGAAGTCGTTCCTCCGACCACCGCCTCCTCCAAGACAACGGCTTGTAGCAAATGATTGAATCAATCCCAAATATCAGTGAAGGGAGAGACGATAGCTTCATACGAAAAACTATGCAGGCGGTCGAACGCACCGACGGTGCGAATCTCCTTGACTGCTCCTCAGATTCAACTCACCATCGAACGGTTTTTACAATCACGGGCACTGAACTAGGAATTCGAACCGCCATCCTCGCTGTAGCAAACAATGCTGTCGAAAATATCGATCTTCGCCGACACGACGGCATTCATCCGCGGATTGGTGCAATCGATGTGATCCCCTTGGTACCACTAATTGGATCATCACTAGGTCAGTGCATCGAATTATCCCATTCAATTGGAAAATTGTTAGCCGAAACGTTGGAAATCCCAGTTTTTCTGTACGAATCTTCTTCAGGCTCTCCACACCGCCACCGACTTGAACAGATACGGAAAGGTGGATTCGAACAACTCACAACAAAGCTTTTACACTCTGATTGGCGCCCTGACTACGGGCCCAAAAAACCACATCCGTCAGCAGGTGCATGTATCATAGGCGCCCGAAAGTCACTGATCGCGTTCAACGTAAATCTCAAATCTCACAATCTTAAAATTGCCCAGACTATCGCTCGACACATTCGTTCAAGCAATGGCGGAATGCCGTTTGTGAAAGCTTTGGGACTCTTGGTATCCACGACGAAGCACGACGGCGCGCAAATTTCAATAAACCTGACTAATTATCAACAAACGTCCCTGGCCGACGTGCTTACTGCTGTATTCGATCAATCTGAAAAGTACAACCTCGAAATTTCAGGAACTGAACTCATAGGCCTGATCCCAGCCGATGCCGTCATCGGCAAAGCGCGAAACACTCCCGTTCGACTATTAATCGATCCCAATCAAATCCTTGAAAACAGAATGTCCCAACAACAACAGTAGCGCTACAGCTCATTCAAACAAACACATGCTCGCTGATGCTCGCCTAGTCGTTTGCATTCAGCAACCCTTTAAGCTCAGTCATAAACTCGCCTATGTCCCGAAAATGTCGGTACACAGATGCGAACCTTACATACGCGACAGCATCCAATGTACGAAGTGCGTCCATCACTAAAGCACCTATTTCTTCAGTGGAAATTTCCTTATCAGGCCGTTCTTGTAATGTAGTTTCAACCTTATTCGCCACGGCCTCAAGAGCACTAACACTGACTGGTCTCTTTTCGCAGGCTTTCAAAAGTCCTGCAATGACCTTCTGCCGTTCAAACCGTTCCCTCGTGCCATCTTTCTTAACAACCATGTAAGGAATTTCATCAATGCGCTCATAACTCGTAAAACGCCGAGAGCAGTTCACGCATTCGCGACGGCGCCTGATGACCTCACCCTCTTTTCCTTCCCTGGAGTCAACAACTTTGTCGTCAAGATTTCCACAAAACGGACATTTCACCGTGTCCCCCTTGATTTTCGATGCAGCTAAACCCGATTGCTAGAGTGCTGCCCAACTCTAAACCGCATCAGTCCCCTACTGTCTCGCTATCGCCAACAACCTCAGAAATACTGTTTAGTTTTAGACCATCTCGAGCCATAAGTACGAGACCAATCAACGTCACCGGCAAAAATGACAAAACGTGAGCAACTAATCCAGCACCAACCGCAGCCGTATCTGAAGCACCATAAAGCCCAGTCACTCCAAGTTGATAAGCCGCATGATAACCACCTACCCCTGCCGGCGTCGGCACTGCCACTCCAACCGCAATAAGAACTACTATCACACCGACTCCTACGATAGGTATTTCGATATCAAATGCCACCGTAACGAACCACAAACTTAATGCGATGCTCGCCCAAAGCGCTATCGACCATATCACCGAACAAATCAACGGCCTTATCTCTCTCATC
>CAZWKO010000274.1:0-1222 GCA_964634925.1 uncultured Vicinamibacteraceae bacterium | reverse complement strand
AAATCCTTCTAGGAAACGCCTAGACACTCTAATAATAGGTCCAGACATCCGCGTCGGTAATGGCGTCAACAAAAGGCGAATCAGTCTGTTCAAGAAATCTGGCCTGCTCGCCGCGGTACTAGCGAAACCAAGCATTGAAACCGCAACAGCCGCAGCGACACTAGCGCCCGTACTCATCCCAACGACAATTGATTCAGTAGCACCAACAAATCCGGGATCAAAAACCACAACGGATATGCCGAAGATGACAAGGATCGCCACAAGATCAAGCACACGCTCAACCAATACCGTTGCCACAACGGCACTTGTGCTCAATCCTTCCTGCCTCGCCAAAAGGTATGGTCGCAGTAGCTCGCCAACACGCCCTGGAAGGATCGCGTTAACTGCGAATCCAATCATCGTTGAATGCAGTGCAATGCGCAGCCCAACTTGCCCGAGTGGACTCAGCAGGTATCTCCATCGGACCGCACGAATTACATAACCTAGCGTCAACAACAACAACGCGAATAAGATCATTCCTTGCCTTGCGCCCGCAATCGCATCGACAACGCCGGCAAAATCTACGTTCCGCAGAAAAAAGATCATCAGCGCTACTGCGATAAAGAGACCAAGATATTTCTGAACGAACGGGCGCATGCGCATCGACCGTACTACATTTTGATCTTGCGGTCTCTTGGTCACAGCCAGTAAGCTACTCGCTTTCCACACTGATACGAGGGATTTGTGCCTGCTCAAGAACCCATTTTTGAAACGAATCTAGACGGATTAACAAGCCACCGTCGCGGTAAGGTCCGCGATATGTACGAGGTCGACAGCAACCATTTGTTAATGATCGCGACAGACCGCATTTCTGCTTACGACCTCGTATTGGGCTCAGCCATTCCAGACAAAGGAAAAGTGCTTACCCAACTGTCTTCATACTGGTTTAATCAAACTACACAACTTGTAAGAAATCACATGGTGTCTATTGAGCCGACTGAATACCCCGCCGCCGTGAGAAATCACAGCACCGTAATAGCCGGCAGGTCCATGTTGGTCCAAAGAACAAGCCCAATTCCAATCGAATGTGTTGCTCGTGGTTACTTATCCGGGTCTGGGTGGAAGGAGTACCAACAAAACGGTCAAGTTTGCGGAATTACATTGCCGGCAGGCCTAAAAGAATCTGATCGCTTGCCAGAACCAATCTTCACCCCTGCGACAAAAGCGGATACCGGGCATGATA
>CAZWKO010000273.1:0-4295 GCA_964634925.1 uncultured Vicinamibacteraceae bacterium | reverse complement strand
GCCGTTCAACCACCAGTAAATGCCTTTGGAAACCACGCCAATACCACCGCCGTACCCCTATATTGAGCAAGGCTGTGCGTGTTTCCATCAGTGCCTGGTAATTCAAAAGCCGGCGCATCGTCGCCCACTTCCAGCTCTTGCGCCGATACCGTAACCGCGCTGACCGCGAATACGCCTACGACAAACAGGATGAAGAGTTCTTTCATGGTCTCCAACTCCCACTTACTGGTCGCAAACCCCCTCATGGGGCTTGCAGGGTTACCGATGTTGCCAACAGCTTACCTGAGAACGTTCCTCTCGGCTAGCCACAGTCCCTGATGCATTTGTGGCATCTTGCCTCGCAACCAGCATCGACACTGGATTACGGCATGACAATTTCAATCCAGAAGATTGACGCATAACACTCGGACTCCCTATGCTGGACTGCTGGTGGATTGGCAAAATACTGCAGCCGGACTAGGTCTTTCGATAGCGATTGCCTTAATTGTCGCGCAGCTCGCGGCCCGATTGGTACGGTATACGCTCGCTGCGGCTACCGGAACTCAGAGTCGGGACGCCTTTACTGATCCCATTACACGCAGACCTATTCGGGTGGTGCGGGCCGTCGTCTTCTTCGTCATTCTTGGACTTGCGACCCGTCCCGTGCTTAATCTTTTTGATGTTGATCTAACGTTCGGCATCCCGCTCGAAGAACTAACTACGTGGCTATTTACTCAGGGATTACGTGTCGTCCTAATCGGACTTCTCGCATATTTCACAGTGCGTGTCGCAGCGCTCGGCATTCATCACTTCGAAGATATTGTGAGGTCACGGGCAGGTGATAATGCCGACAAGATAGAGCTTGTCGAACGCGTGCACACAATCAGTGGCCTAGTAACAAATGCCGTAAACATAATCGTCTGGAGCGCCGCCTCACTGATGATGCTGCAAGAACTGGGCGTTAACATAACACCTCTACTGACCGGCGCGGGAATCGCCGGACTTGCGGTTGGATTCGGCGCTCAAAACCTAGTACGAGATGTAATTTCAGGGTTCTTTTTTATTCTTGAGGATCAGGTGCACGTCGGCGACGTCGTTGAAGTCAACGGAACTTCCGGCCTCGTAGAAGCGGTCAAGATTCGCACAATAGTTCTCCGTGACCTTTCCGGAACTTTTCATTTAGTACCAAATGGTGAAATCACGACACTTTCGAACAAAACAAAAGAGTTTTCCTATGCAGTTCTGGACATCGGTGTGGCCTACAAAGAAGACACTGACCATGTCTCTGCAGTACTGCACGATGTAGGGGCAGACCTTACATCTGACTCAGACTTTAGTGACAGTATTTTGTCCTCATTAGAAATACTTGGAGTTAGCGAATTCGGCGACTCGGCTGTCGTCATCAAGATTCGAATCAAAACCCGACCACTTAAACAGTGGATGATCGGCAGGGAACTACGACGCCGTATTAAAAAAGCCTTTGATGCCGAAGGCATCGAGATACCATTTCCGCATCTGTCGCTTTATTTCGGAGAGGCGAGCAAACCCTTTCTTGCGCAGCAAGCAGAAACTAGCCCCGTCGCGCCGTTTACGAACACTGGACGCGACATCGACCAACCTAGCAAAACTCGACAACGGGTGCGAACTGCGGATTCTGAAGCCGAATCAGACGGTGGCTATGAATAGCTATTAGTAAACTAAACGAGTGCCCGGAAACTGCGCGTACCATCCAAACCAAAAGGCGCGTTGGGATGGAATTCTGGCGAGGCGCTCAACGTGCTCACCGAGAGAAATGAGCTCATCCTCACGTACCATCCAGCGACCACCATCGGTATCGATAAGATGTCCATCGCTATCGAATCGTTCGAAATATCTCGCGCCTGCTTCGTAAACGCGATTTGCACCTTCGGCGCTCGTCAAAACCACAAGCTGGCGACCTTCGTAACTGTTCATGTACACCGGACGATCGGAAAGAAATTCTACAGATATCGCTAATGCAGAATTCTGCAGATCGTCTTGGTTCGATAGCACTCCGACTACTTCGGCCTTCAACGCAAGCCGGCCGTCGCGCTCAGGCACATCAAACATCAGCTCATCACTTTGGAAATATTCACGGTAGGCGACACCTTCGCCATAATCACGACTGTAACCTGTCTCTAGTGAAAGAACCGTTGTCTCTGGATGGAGCCGCCGCCACTCTCCCCAGGTCGTTGTGACCACAGAACGACGATTTAAACGTTTGCGTGTTCCTACGAGGGGCCCCACAACGGGCGCCCCCTCAAACGTATTCCAAAGACTCTTCGTTCGATGATCGAACATAAGTTTGTTAGACCGATACAATAGCCCACTAGTACCAAACTTAAGGTGTTCGCCATTCACAATGCTCTCGTATGGAATTACTGTTCCGCACAGTGTGCAGTAAACAACTGTCAGTTCAATCCCTCCCAGACGATCAAGTGCCATTTCATGCCACGCAAGAATGCGCTTCGGGTAGGCACGGGCTTCGCCGTTAATACTGAGACCAAAAACAACATGCGCATCGTTAAGATATTCGGCTGACTCCGCAGCTATGGTGGGCGCGTACTCAAGCGGAGGTATCCCATTGACCCGAACTCCGCCCCAATCTATTTCGTCTAGCCGAATGGTCGCTTCAACACCGTCTTGAAAAAAATCTGCGAATTTCGGATCAATCTCTGAGTACAACGTCCGTTTAAAGAGCAAATACTCAGGATGGGGATCATAAGCTTGGTCCCATATCCACTGGTGCGCACGCTGGGCATTGCCTCGGAAATGCTGGCCAGTTCGCGCCTCAAGATAACCCATTAATCGTCGCCACACCTTGGTTGATGGATGCTCTTGTGGAGCGATCTCACTGGCAATACCTGAACTCGGTTCGGTAGCAAATCCTCCACGGTCACGCACCCTATCATTGACGCGTTCTGGCGGCGCTAAGAAGCGAAGCATGTCCCAAATGACACCAGCGTACCCATCTTTCCACAGAGGTTCTATCTGATTTAGTGCATCATTAGCGACCCTATCATCGGGAGATAAGGCTGCAAAAAATAAGCGAACGCCAGGATGTCTTTCCTCAGTGCTGATGTTCGATTGCAAGGCAAACAACACAGTTGAACAGCTCGTGAACAACACAACCACAAGCCCCTTGGCAACCACCACGAACGCACTCCGTCGAATTATTTTCACTGTCGTAGCCAACCGATCGTAATCCGGCTCCAAATGCTCTAAAACACTCTAATCGCCTGATGTAGTACTCTCAAGAATAATCGGTATGAGCAAATGACTCTCGAACGTATCTACTCACACACGGCAATACAAACGCGGGTCGCCGAGCTCGCAGTCACACTTGACAATCGCTTTAGTCACAGTGGCCCAGCACATATTATTGGCGTTCTAAAAGGCGGTTTCGTCTTTGTGGCAGACCTTATGCGTGCAATGTCTGTACCCGTCACAGTGGACTTCATCAGAGTATCGAGCTACGGCGAGCACATACGCAGTTCAGCCTCACCAAAACTACTTGACTTGCCGACTATGGAGCTAAAGAACCGCGACGTAATCATCGTTGAAGACATCGTGGAAACCGGACTGACACTGAAAGCAATCAAGACCTCACTGCGGGCCAGACAGCCACGCAGCTTAACCACCGTGGCACTACTAGCTAAACCATCGCAGTACCAAGTAAACGTCTCTATCGACCTCGTTGGATTCAATATCGATAATAAATATGTTGTTGGCTACGGTTTGGACGCCAACGAAAGCTATCGCGACCTACCATACCTTGCAATTCTTGAGACATCACAATCACAAGCGAGATAATAAATGGCAACACCATCAGAACCGAAGACCGCGTCTAGTGAAACAGCAAGTAACGCGTGGCACACTGCTATTACTGGTGTCAAGCCAAACACAATTTTGATTCGTGGGTATCCAATCGACGAACTAATGGGGCGACTCTCATTCGGTGATGCTGTCTACCTACTACTCGTTGGTGATATGCCATCGCGGACTGTGAGTCGAATTATGGAGGCGCTTCTAGTCTCTTCCGTAGATCATGGCGCAATACCTCCATCTACTATTGCTGCCCGTACCGTCGCAGGAACAGGCGCGCCACTCCGGACGGCGGCTGCAGCTGGTGTACTGGCACTCGGTTCACCGCTGGGCGGCGGTGGAAGTATCGAAGCATGTATGCGGTTTCTCAATGAAGGACTCGCACTCGTCGGTAACTGGGTCTCATATGATGACGCAGCTCGAAGATTGCTCGACCAACGAGAGAGTAGTAAGAAGCTACCTCCTGGCTATGG
>CAZWKO010000272.1:0-4297 GCA_964634925.1 uncultured Vicinamibacteraceae bacterium | reverse complement strand
CCGTGTCCGAGAATTAGAGGAGTGGGGAGCTGTGTTTGACCGGACAAAGGACGGTCGCATTTTGCAGCGAAACTTTGGCGGGCACAAGTATCCGCGTCTAGCGCACGTAGGGGACCGGACCGGATTGGAGATGATTCGGACATTGCAAGACTACGGTGTCCACCAGGGGATCGACGTGCATATGGAATGCACGATTATTGAATTACTGAAAGATGGCGACCGTATTGCGGGAGCTTTCGGGTACGACCGAGAGCGCGGAAGATTCCGTCTCTTCAAGGCGAAGTCCATTGTGCTTGCGTCAGGTGGTATCGGCCGGGCGTTTAAGGTGACGAGTAATAGCTGGGAATATACCGGTGATGGGCAGGCGCAGAGTTAATCGATATGGAGTTTGTACAATTTCATCCAACCGGGATGGTGTGGCCGCCATCGGTAAAAGGCATTCTTGTTACTGAAGGTGTACGGGGTGAGGGAGGTGTGCTGCGTAACAGTGAAGGTAATCGCTTCATGTTCGATGATATTCCTGAACTCTATAAGCAACAGACAGCTGATAACCCAGAGGAGGGGTGGATTTACACCCAGGGTGATAAGAATGCGAGACGCCCCCCCGAGTTGTTGACCCGCGACCATGTGGCGCGATGTATCGTCAGGGAGATCAAAGAAGGTCGAGGCAGTCCTCACGGAGGCGTATTTCTCGATATTGCTTGGATTAAAGAGAAACTACCGAACGCCCAAGAACACATCAAAAAGAAATTACCGAGTATGTACCACCAATTTAAACAATTGGCTGGTATCGACATTACCGCCGAACCGATGGAAGTGGGACCAACAACGCACTACGTGATGGGCGGCGTTCGTGTCGATGCCGACTCTCAAATGTCTGCTGTGCCTGGTCTCTTCGCTGCAGGTGAAGTAGCTGGCGGACTTCATGGCGCGAACCGTCTCGGTGGTAATTCCCTTTCAGATTTGGTGGTGTTTGGTAAACGTGCTGGTGAGTATGCGGCGAAGTTTGCGAAAGACAATGGGGTTACCCAGGTTGATGATGCTCAAGTGGAATCTGTGGCACGAATGGCGCTTGAACCTATCGAGCGACAGGGCAGCGGCGAGCCACCGTATCAATTGCAGTATGAGCTGCAGGATCTCATGCAAAGCCAGGTTGGTATTGTGCGAAATGACGGAGAGTTACGTCAGGGGCTTGAAGGTCTTGAGCGAATTGCCGACCGAGTTAAGAGAGTCGAAGCGCAAGGCAACCGTGAGTACAATTCCGGATGGCACACCGCACTCGATTTACGTAACCTGATGCCTGTGGCCGAGGCAGTTACACGTGCTGCCATCGAACGGAAAGAAAGCCGAGGCGCACATTTTAGAGAGGATCATCTCGGCAAGGATGAAGAATGGGGTAAAACAACCCTTGTTGTTCGACGAGCCTCAGACGGGACTATGGATGTGCGACGTGAGCAGATTACGCCTCCACGAGATGACCTTCAACAGATTATTGAAGAGAACCAAAAATAGAATTTCATCGTAACGTTTGGCGGAGATTGTAATGGCGACCGCAACATTTAGGATATGGCGAGGCAATGCAGAGGGTGGTGAATTTCACGATTACACCACTGAGGTCAGCGAGGGGATGGTGGTGCTGGATGCGGTGCATCAGGTACAGGCCGAATCAGCGAGTGATCTTGCGGTGCGGTGGAACTGTAAGGCTGGTAAATGCGGGTCCTGTTCGGCGGAAGTGAACGGCAACCCGAAATTAATGTGCATGACTAGACTTAGCACCTTAAACCTTGACGAACCCGTCACAATTGAACCGATGCAGGCGTTTCCGGCGATTCGAGACCTCGTAACGGATGTTTCGTGGAACTATGAGGTCAAAAAGCAAATAAAGCCGTTTAAACCGAGACCACCTGATTCGGACGATGGTGCGTGGAGAATGGCTCAAGCGGATGCGGAAAGGGTGCAAGAGTTTCGTAAGTGTATCGAATGCTTTTTGTGTCAAGACGTATGTCATGTCTTGCGTGATCATCGTTTACATCATGAGTTTATCGGCCCACGATTTTTTGTACATACGGCTCAACTCGAGATGAACCCATTAGATACCGAAGATAGAACTCACGATCTTGCGCATGACAACGGTGTTGGCTATTGCAACATTACAAAGTGCTGCACGAAGGTGTGCCCTGAAGAAATTACGATTACTGACAACGCCATCATTCCGCTCAAAGAGCGCGTGGTCGACCAGCTGTACGATCCCGTAAGTCGTCTCCTGAGAATGTTTAAGGGGTAGTTTGGTTTCGTAAGACTAAAGTGTTTCCTCTTTTGGGTTGTCTTCTAGTCACGCGTCTGCGACCACCGATTGTCTGTTTTGGCGGGTTGAGCCCACGAAGCAGCAGATGACATTGACCACGAGTGCGACAACACCGGCATGGACGTTCCAAGGTTCAGGATTACCCGTTATAAGTAATCCAGCGTAGGTTGTGCATCCGGCGACCATTCCAACAAATGCAGCTGATGTTGTTAGCTGTGACCATGTTGCTCCCAGTACGAAAAGCGGGGCAACTTGGGCGAGAATTTCCATTTTGATTTCGGTTAATCCCCAGAGAGTGACACGTGGTGATAGGGCAATGCCGACTAAAACACAAACGATCACCCACGATAGCCTCTTACCTATACGAGTTAGACGTTGTTGCGATGCGCCGGGGAGGAGAGTGGTGCCAATGATATCTTTTGCGAGAATCGATGACAGGCTGAGGAGTACCGAATCGGCTGTTGACATTACAGCAGCGACGATCGCTGTGATGACTAGCACTGACAAACCAAAGAGAAGTGTCGACTGATTTGCCCACATCGTTAGCAATGCCGGCATCACCTGATCGGGATCTCCACCCTCAGACAGTTCGCCGATAGCCAAGATGCCCACGAGGAACATGATGCCCGTTGTCACGAGTGGTAAAAAGACCATAACGCTGAACGCACGTTTGAGAGAATGGGTGCTACGTGCGGCGTAAATGCGCTGAATTGCGTGAGGATAGACCGCGCCAGAAAACCCGATAAGAATGATTGTGCTAAACCAGTTTCTAGATATTTCCCATGTAGGAACCGCAACTTTTTCTGGAGAAGTTAGTGCGATCTTGTTTGTTAGGTCGGCGAGGTGATCTGGAGTTGGTATCACGGCAATCAACAGTCCTGTCAGTCCGACAAGAAGCATGACGCCCTGTACACAATCGGTCCAAGCAACTGCACGCATTCCCCCGACGGTTTCATAAATGATGACAACGAATGTGAGAAGCAAAACTCCTGCCCAATAGGGAATAGCGCCGTTCGAGAGACCTTCCGTGACGTGCCCCATAGCCATTAGTTGGGCAAGCAAATAATTAGATATTGCGACTACCAGTAAAACGTTAGCGATCAGGGTAAGCAATGGAGAGCTAAACCGGTAGTTGATCCAATCGCCTGGTGTGATGAAATGCTTCCGTATAGCGACACGTTGTAACTGAGGAGCGAACAACAGGTAGACGACGATTATCGCCATCATGAAACCGACGCTCATGATCCAGGCAAAGCCGAGTTGAAAAGCTTCTCCTGGATAACCAAGTAGCGTATTGCCGCTGTACTGCGTTGCATATAGCGTTAACAACAGCACGAAACCGCCAAGATTTCGGCCGGCGAGATAAAAATTGTCAAGGTCGGTGTGGTTGCTGTGACGCTGAGTGACGTAGCCGACAGCAATAAGGATGGCTAAGTAAAAACAGACAGCGAAGCCGGCTGTTAGGCCAAGAGTCACGACGAAGAGTCCTTGCTAGATTGCTTGTCGGGCTCGTCGTCGGACCAATAGCGTGTAATGACCCAAGCGGTGAAGATAGCGATTGCGCAACTACTCGCAAGTGAAATAATTACCCAGTAAGGAAGGCCGAACCACAGTGCTACAGGGTTCGAGGATGGAAGATACCAGGGGACAGATAGTACAAATAGCAAGCCGATGACAATCCAAACCCATGGATGTGCGCTAGGGTCGTCTGTTTGTCGATAGTTTTTCAACCCGGCTCTATGATAGTCGTAGTGACGCGAAGTTAAGGTACGGAAGTTGTAAGGAGAATAGTGATGCTTTCTACGCCACGCACTTTAAAATTCTTATCCGTCTGTCTAATGGTTGGTATAGCCGGGGTGTCCTATGCACTGCACGTCCACGCTCAGGGGGGAGGTGAGTCACTTGGTGGTGTCGTTGATTTGCACGTTCACGCAGGCCCCGATTCTCGGCCTCGTTCGGTAAGTGATCTAGAGGCAGCACGTGGGGCAGCAG
>CAZWKO010000271.1:0-4314 GCA_964634925.1 uncultured Vicinamibacteraceae bacterium | reverse complement strand
CCTTTTTCTGTTTTATCATGTGACGAGTTGCAGCCTTAGTGCAAAGAAATGTTCCACGTAAGTTTAGTTTTACCGTATAGTCCCAATCCGCAAGTTCCATCTCCCAGATTTTTGAATTCCTGCTCCCTCCAACGTTGTTTACTAGTATATCTATTTTTCCAAAATGGTTGAGAGCAGTATTGATTAAGTCCTGCGCTGGTGCTTCTTCCGTGATATCACCGATAACAGTTACCACTTGTGCGCCGGTTTTTCGAATTTCGGATGCCGTGGTGGATAAGCCCTCTTCGTCAATATCTCCTAGGACTACATGAGCACCGTCTTGGGCCAGTCTGAAGGCTATTGCTTGGCCTAAACCATTTGCGGCACCTGTTATTACAGCCACTTCATCTTGGACCCGTTTCATAGGTTCATCCTTCTTACCATTGTGGGCTTCTGCCACAGGGATTGCAGCCAGGGAGTTATATAGTTGCGGGACGAGTGTTGCCAAGCAAAACAAATAGGTAAAAGCGATGATAAAAGGCATAAGACGTTAACTATTATGTTATTCTGACATTTATCGTCTTAATGGTGGCGAGGTCGTCCATAGCGCAGATAGCGTATGGAGGAGGCCAGGGAACATAAAAATTGCCAAGGGTGTTGAGAAAAAACTCTACCTTGACTTCCCATACCGGAAACTTCGTTCTAAACTCTTCCTATGAAACGGATTCTCGCACCTATCCTTCTAATTGTTCTCTTGCTACCCGCACCTGTACTTGTGCTGGGTGAGGAGGTGACCTTTGATGGCTTGGTTTATCGTGAAGGCCTTTTCTACAAGAGTTCCGCTGATGTACCGTTCACTGGAATAGTAACAAAGGGTGGGCAACAATGGACATTTAAGGACGGAAAGGCAGAAGGTCCTTATGTTTCTTACCATGATAACGGCGAGTTGTCGTCCAAAGGAACCTACAAGAACGGGGAGAGAGACGGTCCTTGGGTCAGTTACCACAAATCTGGTAAGTTACTGCTCAAAGAAACTCTTAAGAACGGAGAGCGAGAAGGTCCTTGGGAATATTACTTTGTCAATGGTCGGTTAAGGGAAAAAGGAACTTACAAGAACGGAAAGAGAGAGGGCGTTTGGGTCGATTACGACAAAAACGGAACTGTAAATGAGACCCTCACAGGAACCTACAAGAACGGTGTAAAGGTCGATTAAAGGTATTGGGGCAAGCAACGTTGATCCGGATCATGGGGTTGGCAGCATTGGGGCGGGAAAATATGGGGTCTGCTAAGCCATTGAAATAATGGCGCTCCGATAGAATTCGAGGCTGTGCTCTCTGCCTTCGGAGGGCAGCGTTCGATCCACAAGCACACTGAGAACCTTTAGTTTTTCAAAGAGGTATCTCATGGAAGAGATACATCTACCAGTCTTATGGTGTCAAATCTGTGTCACTCCAGAACCCCAAATTCTGGTTTTTAACCTAAAGATGCTGCTTCATCTTTCAACTTGGGTCTTTTCTATGAAAATAAGGGAATTCTTTTAAATAGTAAAAAACATGCCTGAGAGTGTATTCAATTCTGTAGTCTATTGATAGAAGAAGGGACCATTGGGAGATATTTCATGGGAGACCTGGGGGGTGGGGAAGTTATATTCGATGACCTGGTTGAACGCGAAGGTCTTTTATACAAGAAATTTACCGATGTTCCGTTCACAGGAAAGACGACAGGTCAGACACAAGAAACCTACAAGGATGGGCTGATAGATGGCCCTTGTGAATACTATTTTGCCAGTGGTCAGTTAGCGGAAAAAGGAACCTACGCGAACGGAAAAAAAGAGGGTCCCTGGGTTAGTTACCATGACAATGGTCAGTTAAGTTGGAAAGGTGACTATAAAGAAGGGGAGGAGGAGGGTCCTTGGGAATTTTATTACGACAATGGTCAGTTACGTTACAAAGGTGACCACAAGAACGGAGGTAAAGAGGGTCCCTGGGTCAATTACCACGAGAACGGGCAGTTAAAATATAAAGGTGAGTACAAGCAATACCGGAGAGAGGGTCCTTGGGTTTCTTACCATGACAACGGTCAGTTATCGGGAGAAGGAGCCTACAAGAATGGAAAGGAAGAGGGTCCTTGGGTCAGTTATAAATCAGATGGAACTGTTAATGAGAAATACACAGGAAACTACCAGAACGACGTGAAGGTTGGTTAGAACTTTTGGGGTATGAGCTCAACGAAGTTCGTGCTCGCGTTCACCCGACCAGACAACAGCATTTGATTTGTTATTAAAATGTTTGGTGACATTCCTCCATTCAGAAATTCTCACTTGACCGCTCCAGGATTTACCGCTCCTACGCATACAAGCCTCGGGCTTGATCCTTTTGCTGTGCATAAACTGCACCTCTCTGGGGTCAGACTGGATCCTAATCTGGTCACTACCTGATTTTATTTTGGAAAAACTAGCGCACCCGACAGGTTTCGAACTTGTGGTCTCTGCCTTCGGAGGGTAGCTCTCTATCCAGCTGTCCATACTGTTTCCGGACCAAATCCTGCATAAAACCTTCTGTTTCTCTAACTACGCTACGACCACTTATGTACCAGCACAAGCGTTTTTTGAGTCCCATTGTGACGCCTGTGTAGCAAGTGGTTTGGAAAGCCTAGAGGGGGAGGTGGGGGAACTACATGTAGGCGGAACCAAATACGAGGTCGTGTATTTAATGCGCAGTTTGGTTGTTGGCTATACTCAGTATATTCTAACTTTAAGGGGACCAAAGGACTTTGATCTTTGGAATAAAATAGGATGCTAGAATAATGAAGAGAATAATTATCCGATCCTTACTATTATGTGTTCTGATGTTCTCCAAATATTCAGTTGCACAAGAAATTGTGGATACTGAATGGTCGGGGAATTTATTGACGATAACTTATTCCCCAACAAAAGGGGTTGCAAGTTGCACTGCTTATAATTCTGAGGGAGAGGGAATTGCTGGTTCTGCATCGATGAGTGTCGGTGGTGTTGCAATAGTAACGGTAGAAGTACCCGAAACATATGCTGGCAAACATCTCAGGCTTGAATGTTCTTCACCAACAGATGGTTATTGATTCAATCGTCCAATAGGGCGCACTGGAGGTCACACTTGGCTGATAAGGAATTATCCGCGAACCAATGTCAATCGGAGTCACTTCATCATGGTTTCTAAATTAAACGTAGACGGAGATTTGGTGTGCATAGGATCATTTCACTATATGAAAGATTCAGTAGCTCATTCGCTGTATAGGAATGGAAAGGTGCTGGCACGGCGTGATAAAGACGGTAGCGATGCGGGTAAGGAGGGTATAGACCTTGAGGCGAGGAGTATGCGGGTGCGTGATGCTCGGCGTTGCGATCTGACATCACCGCGGACACTAGAGCAAAATGGTTTTGAGATGTTAGGGCATCCCTTAGCAGCCACGAACCTTGACTTTTTAAATAATGGGCAGGTGGTGCGTACCTATTACCCGCAATGTGCGGAGCTGGTCCGTGAGGCAACCGGTGCCAACTTGGTTACTGCTTTCGATCACAATATTCGCTCGGCAGCTGGCAAGCAAAGCAAGAGACGTATCCAGGGGGGGCAACAGGTGCAAGGTCCGGCGCATGTTGTGCACGGTGACTATACCCTGGCTAGTGCACCCCAGCGTCTTCGTGATCTCGCGAAATCTCCAGGCGCTAACGACACATTTTACCCGTTTTTGCCTGATGGAGAATCACTGCTCGACGAGGAGGTGGTTGAGCGTCTCATAGCGGGCGGCCGCTTCGCAATTATAAATGTGTGGCGGAACATTACGCAGGATCCGGTCGCAACAAACCCACTAGCTCTCTGCGACGCAACTAGTGTGAGACCCGAGAACCTAGTTGTCTTTGAAATTCACTATCACGATCGAATCGGCGAGAATTATTTTGCGAAACACGCAGACTATCATCAGTGGTACTTTTACCCGGGGATGACCCGTGACGAGGTGCTACTTATCAAACAGTGGGACTCTTCTGGCGAGTTTGCTAGCTCCAATGGCACACATCGAGATGCTCTTACGTCCGGTTCCCCGTGTACTTTCAGTTTTCATAGCGCCTTCGAGGATCCGACAACGCCAATTGATGCACCTGAGCGCTGGAGTATTGAGGTACGTTGTGCGGCACTCTACGACAGTTTTGATTCATGACGGTATCGCATTGCGGAAGTGCCCATCAGTTTTTTTGTGTGGCCGAGATAAATTCTCTAAGGGAGTGTACCCATGCCGCCAGAAGCTAGGTGGGTCTGTCCCGTGGTAAAGCTTGATTTATCACTCAACAAGAAATGGACGAGT
>CAZWKO010000270.1:0-4327 GCA_964634925.1 uncultured Vicinamibacteraceae bacterium | reverse complement strand
CGCGTCCTTTTCTGTTCCTCGTACTGATAGCGTCCGAAGTCCATGACACGACAAACTGGCGGCTGTGCGGTTGGAGAGATTTCGACAAGGTCGAGACCTTTTTCCCTCGCTATGGTGAGCGCTTGTTGCGGCGACATCACCCCGAGCTGTTCGCCCTCGTCGTCTATTACACGAATCTCGCGTACCCGAATGCGTTCATTCACACGCGTGCGGCTTTGACGAAAATCACGGCGGGGCCCGCGTGGGCCGCGTCCTACAGGAATAGCTTGCTCCTTTCTCTCTGCTGAGTTTGCTTCATTACGGAGAACAGGTAGTTTACTCTGGAATGGGGGTCCGCTTCAGCCGGACCTCTTCGCTTAGGGAATTAATCATTTCGGAAATGGTCCGGGAGCCTTGGTCGCCGTCTTTCCGACTTCGAAGAGCGACCGTCTCATTTTCGAGCTCTCTGTCACCGATTATCAACATATAGGGGATTTTTTCTAGTTGCGCCTCGCGTATTTTCAACCCGATTTTTTCTTGGCGTTTATCAAGTTCGCCTCGGAATCCGACTTTGGTCAGTTGATCAAGGACAGTGATTCCGTGGTCAATGTGGCGGTCGGCAATTGTTAGTACTCTTACTTGCACGGGCGACAGCCATAGTGGAAAGGCCCCAGCGAAATGTTCAATCAGAACTGCAATAAATCGTTCGAAACTTCCAAAAATTGCGCGGTGTATCAAGACTGGCGTGTGCTCAGCATTGTCATTGCCGATGTATTTCAAGCCGAATCGCTGAGGCATTTGGTAGTCGAGTTGAATCGTGGCGCACTGCCAGCTTCGACCGATGGCATCGGTGACATGAATGTCTATCTTCGGACCGTAAAAACTTCCATCGCCATCAGATATCGAGTAACTGATCTGAGCAGCATCAAGTGCTGATTTTAATTGCTGTTCGGCATGATCCCACGTTTCAATTGTTCCGATGTACTGTTCGGGGCGGGTGGACAGTTCTACGTTGTAGTCGAGTTGGAAGTCGCCATAAATTCTTCCAATGAGACGAAGCAAGCGCTCGACCTCTTCACTGATTTGTTCTTCGGTAATAAAGCAGTGCGCGTCATCCTGCGACAACTGTCGCACACGAGTCAGGCCACTCACGACCCCCGACGCTTCTTGGCGATGAAGCACTCCTTGGTCGTGAAAGCGAAGAGGGAGGTCACGATAGCTTCGGCCTTCACTTGCAAACATGAGCATGTGAGCCGGGCAGTTCATTGCTTTGAGTGCAAATGATTCACCTTCCGAATCTATTTGGAACATATTTTCACGATAGTGTTCCCAGTGGCCTGACGTTTCCCAAAGTTGTTTGTTGAATACAAGAGGCGTCCGAACTTCTTGATAGCCTTCGTCTGAAAGCTCTCGGCGCATGTAGTCAGCTAGGGTCTGATACAAGGTTGCACCCTTTGCATGCCAAAAAGGTGCACCTGGCGCCCAATGGTGAAATGTGAAGAGCCCGAGTTCTTTGCCCAATTTCCGGTGGTCTCTTTTTTTTGCTTCTGAAAGTCTGTGTAGATGTTTTTTAAGTTCTGATTCTTTAAAGAATGCCGTGCCATAGATACGTTGCATCGGCTGATTCTGCGCGTCGCCCTTCCAGTAGGCATTGGAGCTATGAAGCACTTTAAAAGCTTTGAGCTTTTCAGTTGAGGGCACGTGTGGACCGGTACAGAAGTCGATAAATGCATCCTCGATCGTGTAGCACGAGACGACAGCTCCACCTTTTTCTTCGATAAGTTGTACCTTTAAGGGTTCACCACGGTCTTTGAAGAAAGCCATGGCTTCTTCTTTGGGCATCATCTTTCGTTCGTAACGAAGATTGCGTTTGGCGATCTCAATCATCTTTTGTTCGATCGCTTCAAGATCCTCAGGTACGAATGGGCGATCGACAATAAAGTCATAAAAAAACCCATCTTCGATCGGCGGGCCAATACCACACTGAGTTTCAGGAAATAATGCGGTGACGGCCGCGGCAAGGAGGTGCGCTGTACTGTGTCGATACAGTTCAAGGGCTTGAGGCGAATTTGGTGTTACGATTTCGACGGTTGCGTTTTCTTTGAGTTCATATGACAGATCAACCATCTTGCCGTTAACTGTTGCGGCCAGCGCCTGTTTCCTCAGCCGCCCAGAAATGCCTTGCGCGACTTCGAGCACCGGAGTGCCTAACGGCAATTGTCGCGTTGAATTATCTGGCAGCGTAATTGTTACTTCGTTCATAAGGAGCGGTGACCTGAATTTCAAATACGTTGGAGACTGAGAGCAATAGCTAGATGGTAGGCACGGGCGGACTTGAACCGCCGACCTCCTGCATGTCAAGCAGGCGCTCTAACCAACTGAGCTACGCGCCTATATCTCGTTCCTTTACTACATGTTACAGGATATCAAACGGTCGAACAGTATAGCACTACGTGTGGTTAGTCGCGAGCCGTCTTACTTGCACTGTTGCTTCGACTTGCATTTCTTCGACGGCTCGGTCGAGAACCGGGTCATCTGACGAGATGGGTTCGCCAAGTTCGGGTGTTTCCACCGAAACCGGGATGGTTGGTTGAATGCCGTACAGATGGATGGGTTCTTCGGACGCGGTTAGGTAGCGAGCATAGGAAAGCCATAGGCCATTCCCGTCGGGCAAACGAACCAATTTTTGCAGGCCAACCCGACCTGCCGTTCGTTGACCGATGGCCTTCGCACGTTCGCGGTCAGACAGCGCTGCGACGAAGAGCTCGGCTGGACCTGATGAACCATAGTTGACAAGCAATGTTACGGGGAGCTCAATGTTGTTTCCTGTTTGTGACGCTTGCAAGGGCGTTTGTGTCCCACCCTGCTCCTGCAGAATTACTAGCGTTCCTTCTTCAATAAAGAGTCGAGCTGTGTCTAGTGCATTGGGGAAAGAACCAGTGGCGGCATTTCTGACATCAATTATGAGACGAGAGGCGCCTTGGGCAGTTAGCGACGTGATGAGTTCTGATAGTTGCGTCGAGACACCATCATGAAAGCTTGGAATACGCACGATGCCGATATCATTTGTTGCGTTGTCAAGTAGGCGACCTGTTACTGGAAGTTCGGCATTGATTTTCCGCTCGAGAGTGATGTCATATGGTTCCTGAGTCCTGCCTCTTATAAGAGAGACGGTTACTGTTGAACCGGGCTGGCCGTGCAGTCGCCGGTCAGCCTCGATTGCGGACATAAAACGTGTTGGTTCTCCATCAATCGCACGGACAAAATCACCAGGAAGAATGCCAGCTGCTGCAGCAGGTGAGCCGTCGCGAGTAGCTACTACTTGAGTGTAGTATCGGCTCGTTACTGTTAGCCCAACATTGCCTTCCGGTAATTCCTCGCCACGTTCCAAGCGACTGACGTCTTCTTCGAGAAGGTAGGCACTATCACTGTCGAGGCCTTCGGCTAGTCCACGTAGCGCCCCATGCATGACTTCGTCGAGGTCCACTTCTTCGACATAGTTATTCGAAATGAGCGAAACTACGTCTTCAAAGATCCGCAGGTGACGATAGGTGTTTTCACCTGCGGAGACACTCCCAAGATACCCACCGATCAACGTGAACGCGATTACTGGTACCGACGCAAGGGCGATGGTCCAACGAGTTTTAGTCGACATAATCGTTCCGTGCTGCAGTGAGCATCGGGATGCTGGTCATCTTACTGGATTCTGTGAGGGCCGTCGATTTTGGTTGGCAGAATATGCGTCGGATTGTCTGAAAATCTAAATTTAAAGGTTTTTATTGATTAATACAGATTGGCAATGAAATTGTTCTTAGGTGCAGATGTCTGACTAGATAATCGTCTAGTTTTCTGAGTATTTGACTAATAGGCGTAGACAGTTGTCAAAACGAGGCGTACCCTATTTTGAGAGGGTACTTAATGTGCGATTGCTTGGGATTGATTTCGGAAATATTCGCATTGGCTTGGCGGTAAGTGACCCGACAGGAACGATTGCGCGACCGCTACGTGCCATTACCTCCAGTGGTTCTGTTGATAAATATGTCGCCAGTGTTATGAAAGAGGTCGTTGCTCTTACGGCAGAAGTGGATGGACTTGATGCAATTGTTGTCGGTTTGCCGCGTTCACTTGATGGTACGCCTCATCAACAGACAACTCGGACGTTGGCTTTTGTCGACTCTCTTCGTAAGGCGACGGCAATTCCTGTAGTGACCCAGGACGAACGTCTGACCAGCGTTGAGGCGGAGCAGCGTTTGGCGATACGAGAGCAAGATTGGCGTAAGCGTAAGAAATTACTGGATGCGGCAAGTGCCGCAGTGATCCTTCAGGACTATTTAGATGAGCATCGGTC
>CAZWKO010000269.1:0-4327 GCA_964634925.1 uncultured Vicinamibacteraceae bacterium | reverse complement strand
AGCACGCCGTGGTCCCAAATTCGATCTCGGAATCCGTATAGACCGTCGTAGACTGTGGCTCTTCCAGAGCTACCGGCCGTTCAAAATCAGGATCTCCCGTATTCGCGAGGTCAAGAACGACGTACTCGGAGGCGGCACTAACATCCAGAACTGGCACAGACTCCAACAATTCTTCTGTCGGCTGATCTGGCTGGATAAGGTATCGAAAGTATTCCGGTTCCTCCCATTGCACGCTGACAGACGCAGCCGTGTACGTCACTGTGACAGGCTGTGGCGATTCAGGCGGCTCTGTCAGTGGCACAATGGCCATCGGAGACGGATCACCTTCTCGTCTTCTTGACGAGACCCCAAATGCAACGTACGACCGTATGGCTGGCATCGGAATCGGAGGCGCCACAAAGGCAACTGGCATGAGTCGGCCGGACTCTTCGTCCTCGTCGTCGTCCTCGTCGTCGTCCTCGTCGTCGTCAATGACAACAGGAATGAAACTCTCCGGCGTCAACCGCTCAACAACCGTAATTAGTTCACCTTGTGCGACGAATCCATCGTCAAAACGATTCCTAGACGATTCAGCCTCACTGTTAGTGTCATCTGAATCCGATACAACCTCCGGCGACGTGATCCCAGGCGGTCGCACCGGAATACTCGCGACAAGCGTCGCCACATCCAGCCAATCATCAGAAAATTCTTCAGATGGACGATCTAATGTTGGTTGGGTTGTCACACCGTAGACCTCAATACGTTCAATATCACCTGGACTATCACCGTCAGAATCACTGGCCGGCACCTGAAAGGTCAGGTAGACCCGATCCGTCACTCTCGCAATCTCAGGTAAATCGATCTGCGACGGAACAATACTAACTGGCGGACGTGGCGGCCCCTTCATGCCACAGGCCACTGTAACGACCAGCGCCAGCGAGATCAAAGCGAAGCGAGTCGTCGCTCTGTAAAAGGTCACAGGATGTAACGGGAAAGATCTTCGTCCTTTACGATTTCGGACAACATCCGGTCCACATATGCTTCGTCGATGACAACAGTCGACTCACTCAGGTCTGGTGCTTCAAACGATATCTCGTCTAGTAATTTCTCCATGACGGTATGGAGACGACGAGCACCGATATTCTCACTCCGCTCATTCACTAAACTCGCATACTCTGCTACTCGTCGTACCGCCTCATCAGTAAAACTCACGTCAAGGCCCTCGGTCGCCATTAACGCGCGATATTGCGTAACAAGCGCGCCTTTCGGTTCCGTCAAGATACGTACAAAATCTTCAGTCTCAAGCGCTTCAAGTTCAACTCTGATCGGAAAACGCCCTTGCAGTTCAGGTATCAAGTCCGAAGGTTTCGAAAGATGAAACGCGCCCGCCGCGACGAACAAAATATGATCCGTACGTACCATGCCGTGTTTTGTATTAACCGTTGTGCCTTCGACAATAGGCAAAATGTCTCGCTGCACCCCTTCACGACTAACATCCGGTCCTTGAGCACCTTCCCGACCTGCGATTTTGTCGATCTCATCCACAAAAATAATGCCAGACTGCTCTACTCTTTCAATCGCTGACCGGCTGACACTTTCCATGTCAACTAGCTTTTGCTCCTCTTCCCTAGCTAAATGTTCAATGGCTTCGGGCACAGGCAGGCGCCGTTTCCGATTGCGTCCTTGGAATAACCCAGGAAGCATGTCCTTCATCTTGACGTCGATCTCTTCCGCCGAAGTGCCGGCAATAATTTCAAACGAGGGCATTGATGAATCCGTCGCCTCAATATCGACAACTCGTTTGTCGAGCCTGCCATCTCTCAATTGAACACGAAACTTCTCACGCGTGCCGCTAATCGATTCAGATTCAATCGGGACGTCACCCTTAACAGTTGTTGCAGGCGACGGTGGCACCGGAGGAAGTAACAAATCGAGAAGGCGCTCCTCGGCGTTAACCCTCGCTTTCTCTCGTATTTCGATCAATCGCTCCTCGCGTACCATGTCAACCGACAACTCGACCAAGTCCCGCACCATCGATTCAACGTCACGCCCCACGTAGCCAACTTCAGTGAATTTCGATGCCTCGACTTTAATAAACGGCGATTGCGCCAACCGAGCTAGCCGGCGCGCTACTTCTGTCTTACCCACCCCCGTCGGACCGATCATCAAAATATTCTTTGGCGCAACCTCTTCCGCCAGGTCTTTCGGAAGTTGTTGTCGGCGCATTCTGTTGCGAAGTGCTATTGCAACCGCCCTTTTGGCCTGATGTTGGCGGACGACATACTTGTCCAATTCCGCAACAATCTGGCGTGGCGTCAGCGAACCGGCAATAACCGCATTCGACTCAGGAAGATAGATCGGCACAATTACAGTTCTTCGATCGTGACATTGCTATTCGTATAAATGCAAATGTCCGCGGCGATGTTCATCGCTTCCTCTGCGATCGTCTTGGCGTCAAGGTTCGTATGTTCAGCCAGTGCCTTTGCCGCCGACATCGCAAACGCCCCGCCAGACCCAATGGCCACAATCCCATCATCAGGCTCAATCAAATCTCCTGTACCAGACAATAAGAACGTCGCAGTATCATCGGAAACGACCAACATTGCTTCCAATCGTCTCAACACACGGTCAGTCCGCCAATCCTTCGCAAGCTCGACAACAGACCGCTCAAGATTTCCACGATACTGCTCAAGCTTGGATTCAAATCGAGCAAACAACGCAAACGAGTCGGCAGCGGAACCAGCAAACCCGGCCAACACTTTGTCATTGTAAAGACGACGAATCTTGCGTGCAGTTTGTTTTACGACGGTATTCCCCAACGTAACCTGGCCGTCACTTGCCATGACGGTCTTTCCGTGCCTCCGAACGGCGATCACAGTTGTGCTCTTAAAATCTGATGATTTATTCATGCGTCTATGGCCTAGTCACTTTCAAGTTTTCTTGAACATCCAGTACAAAGGGATGCCAGCGACGATGCAAAGGATACCCACTCCAGACTCTACTGGTTGTCGCCACACGTAGTTCACAACCATCGCAGCACTGACTGCAACAAACACAGCAGGAGCAACTGGATAGCCCCATGCCCGGAACGAATGAGATATATCATGATTTCTTCGTCGCAACACAAACAATGCCGCAACTGCAGTCCCGGCAAACAGTGTCACTGCAAACCCAGTGTAGAGCAACAATTGGTCGAACGTCCCGGCTAGCACGAGAACAGCGCTCCAGATACTCTGCGCAACAATCGCAACAACCGGGGTACGAAAGGTCGGGTGCACACGTGCGGCCGCTGACAAAAATTGACCGTCTCGCGCCATGGCATAGTAGACGCGAGGCCCCGCCATAATCATCGCGCTAACACTCGCAGCAATCATCACCGCTGACGCCGCTGCGATCGACGTCGCCACCTCCGGCCCCAATAAACGTCCTGCTGCCGCATCGATTACACGCACATCAACCACAGCAATCTCAGACAGAGGCATCGCGAACACGTACAACACATTGAGACCCAAAAAAATCATGACAACAGTAACCGTGCCTAATGCCATTGCCAATGGAACATTGCGTTCTGGATCCTGTATCTCACCAGCCACGTATGCGGCCGCATTCCAACCAGAAAAACTAAACATGATCGGGATTAAGGCAAGAAGCCACAGCTCGGCAGTAATCGGTTGACTAGGAAGCGTAAAGTTCCCGATGTTACCGGTTCCCATCGAAAACCCTGCCACAATCAGTACGACTAAAATCGCGACTTTCGATACGGCTAGTATGTTTTGAACCACTCGTCCCGGTCCGAGACCTCTCACGTGGACAACGGTCAAAACGACAATGAGTGCAAGTGCTAACAGGGTCTGCGATGACACAGTTAATGAAGTAAAGCCGAGGGGGACTTGGAAGAATGGCGCCGAGTCAGTGAACATCGGAAAGAGCTGGCCCACAAAGGCCGCAAATCCAACCGCAGACGCTGCGATGGCTCCTGAAAATCCCGCAACGAACGACGTCCAACCTGTCAAAAATCCGACCGTCGGACCGAAGGCATCTCGAAGATAAACGTATTCTCCGCCGGCGTGCGGTCGAAGCACCGCTAATTCGGCATAGGCCATCGCTCCAGCAAACGCGAGCAGCCCACCAACACCCCAAGCTGCCAACATGGCCCAGACATTTGGAATCCAGCCAGCCACAAGTGCCGGCACGATAAAAATGCCACTACCAATAACATTGGAAACGATTATTGACGCGCCATCAAGCGGACCAAGACGGCGCACAAGTGCAGGCGAGTGCGTTTTTTCGAGATCGACTCTTTCTAAAGAAGTCACTGCGTAAGAAGTTGCCGGTCAATCTGGAACTC
>CAZWKO010000268.1:0-4332 GCA_964634925.1 uncultured Vicinamibacteraceae bacterium | reverse complement strand
ATGCCAGCGGGGTGGCAGAGTCCTGCATCGACTGCCCTTTAAACAAATTGAACAGGGTTAGAAGTAATAGGGCAATAATCACCCAAAGTGCTAGGTTCCGACCAATGTTGTTCACTTGTAATAATCTCCAATCTTACAGGCACCACCGTCAATATATCACTGTTGGGCAGTTAACGTCACTTAATGCTTTAATTCATTTAAGGGACACGTTCAAACGCCCTGGAATACCGGACCCACTAACGGCCTCTTGGGTGTATAAAAAGCAGAGAAGTGCTCCTCCCCAGGGCCGTGAAGAGCACGTCCAATGTATTGTAGGTGGGGCACTGCAACCAAGCCATCAAGAAACCAAAAAGATGGCAGTGTATACGCCGCATAAAATGGAATATCTAAATTCTGCTTATACGCATAAGAGTTTCGGTATATTTGCCAACCAATTTCGGACAGGGCCCTAACCTCATACTCGGCAACACCTCCCGTTCTCTTGGCCAAAAACTCCACCCTGAATCTACCATCCCAAAGTTTTTTTTCACCTGCTTTAATAATAAATCTTTCTCCAGCAGCAATTGGCTCCCTACAAATAACTAAGCTCTCGCCTGTAGCACGGAGAAGGCAGCCGCCCAAGGTATATCCGGATGGAAGCCGACCATTTCTTAATAAGCTGGTTAGCCTCCTTAGACTTTTTTGTCGCGGCGCGTAATCCTTGCCCCCGACCGAGAACAAAAGTTGTGACACAGCACGAAGAGACAGATCAAAAGATTCAGAAATCAACGATGTAACGTTCACCACACAGAAGCCTTCAGCAAAAACTCTTGTCGAACTTGCCAGAAGTCCCGAAGCTGTCCTCTCATGCTCCGCTCGAACTTTAGCAAAACGGGCTGCTAATTTTGCCAGACCAGTCGCCCTATCCTTTGACGATGAACTTCGCAAGTATTCCCTTATGCGTGTACGGGCATACGCTGGATTGCGGTTTGATGGATCAGATATCCAGTCTTGACCGTGCTGCCTCAAAGTGCTGCTAAGCCTCGAGGATGGAATATCTAAAAGTGGTCGAATTATGCGCACGGAATCTTGTTCCCGAACCGCCGGCATGCCAGCTAAACCATCATCGCCACTGGCCCTTTGTTTTCTGAAAAGAACCGTTTCAGCTTGATCATCAAGATGGTGCCCTAAGGCCAAGTGTAGCACCTGCGCAGTTCGGCACCAACCCAACAAAAGATTATACCTCCCGGCCCTTGCCTTTGCCTGCTGCTTATTTCTCTCAATCTCGTTTTTCCAGACCAATATGTGGCTACTTATTCCGCGGCTTTGCAGCCAGCCCTTTACCGTTTCCGCCTCCGAGGCAGATTCCGGCCGGAGTTGGTGATCCACAATTAACGCAATGAGCTCGCCCCCACCCCACGTCAGCCAAGCCTTAAGGAGTAGAGCTAGGCACAAACTATCCGAACCACCCGACACTGCAACTGCTATAGTAGGGTAGACCTCGAAAGGGCCTACAGTAGCCATTAGGTCGCGGAATTCTAATTCCGTTAGCGGACAACTTGGCGAGATAGACTGTCTTTTTTCTATGTCACGAACAAGCAGCTTCAGCCTGCTCCTGCTCGACACGAGTGACTATTACTGCGGGCGCATCAGGATAGTTTTCCGTCAATTTCCTGAAAACATGGCAGGCTGACTCGTCCTGGCCCATTCCTCTAAAAGATAACCCAAGCTTCAACAAGTTGTCCGGGGCCTTGGTTCCTTCCGGAAAATTTTTATAGCCCTTAGCAAAGGCCTTTGCAGCTCCCTCATAATTGTTCCTGACATAGAAAGTCTCGCCCAACCAATAATAAGCGTTCCCCGCTAATTTGTGGTCGGGATAGTCCTGAATAAATGCGCGCAACGCCTGCTCCGCGCTCACATAATCGCGCTTTTTTAGCAATAAGGCGTAGGCAGCCGCGTAGGTTTCTTCTGCACTTAATTGTGGCACAGAAACTGCCGTCCCTTCCGCATTGGAAATGACCTCCCTGGGGAGAGTGACGTCACTGTCTGCAGTTTCCTGGGAAGTGATCTCACCCAGCACTTCCATCGAATCATACACCTCCAGATTAGGATCCCTCGCCACCAACTCGGGGACAACAGGCTTAGCAGCCGACAAGACCGACCGTTTGGATTTGGTTTCCAAAGCGATTGCAGGAGTTTGTCGCTCCGTAACTGTCTCCCGCGGCTGAACTGATAACAGCCTCTCCTCTATCGTGCCTAGACTCTTTTGTAATTTGCCCGTCAACGAATCGAGAACCTCAATCCTCCGAGCTAGCTCGTACCGGGCCTCTTCAATCTCACCTGTTAACACCCTTAGCTCTTCTTCCAGCCCACTTAGACGAGTCTCATGATTGGCTGGAGACCAACCGGCATCCGCGCTAGTGGGCTCCCGACCAACCAGACGTTTCTGAATTCCGGCAACGTCTTTGTCTAAGCGTTCCAGCGTATTAATGATCATCTCCAGATCATTGTTTTGGGAAAAAGCCGCGCTGGCCCCCATGAACCCAAAGCAAGTAGTTGCAATGATCCGCAATACCACTACCCGAAGGGCTTCCCATAAATCTACCCACGAGTGGCTCACTTTGCTCGTCAGCCTCGCAAGAACATTATGCCAGAGTGTCTCGATACTTTTCACCATTCTCACCGACAACCCACGCAGAACCATGAAAGCCCAATGTACATAAAAATATGGCAAAATATGGGCGGACACCAGGCCCTCTACTGCAGCCATGGTAGACAACCGACACAGAGTGAACCCGCACCGTCACTCCTAGCCTCTACCGGTCACCCAACAACAGGACACTTACTGCCCGCTGGGTTTAGCCGTCAACTCCGGACACACCAACGCGGTTCTGCGCCCAGGCAGCCTCGTTATGTCCAAGAACGATCGGGCGCTCTTTCCCATAGGAAATTGTTGATAAACGATCGGGCGCCACACCCAGGGAAATAAGATAGTTCCGGGCAGCATTAGCACGACGCTCCCCAAGGGCCAAGTTGTACTCCCGAGTTCCACGTTCATCACAATGGCCAGCAATGGTCATGGTTAACCCAGGATTCTGCTTGAGAAACTCCGCCTGCATCCTCAGGGTCTCTTCACCATCCGACCGTACGACCGCCTTATCGAAGTCAAAAAACACGCGATCCCCAGCTTGTTGAACGAGCTTTTCCTGAAACGACAAGGCTGGGTCCACAGCAGCCACCTCGGTACCACTCGTAGTCCCCGGTTCAGTTATGCCCGCCCTTGTGTCCGCACCAACCACGTCTGAACCGGCAACCGAACTTATCGCTCCCTCACCACCACTTTGAACTGTTTCCTCAGTGGCAGTTTCACATCCAGCAACAATCACCAGAACCCCAAATAAGGTGAGAAATTTTGACTGCATCTAGTCCGACCTCCATCGCTATCTTCACCAAAATACCGCTAGACAGCAAAGCAATTTTCTCAGGCTAATCCAGCCTGTCTTGCCAGCATCCCGACTCTGCTCCTATTAACACCACCGGCACGACTATACTAGTTTGAAAAACCTAGGGAATCAAGGGTGACCACGCCGGATCCGACGCATTCATCGGGGTTCTTATTTCTCTCAGATTAGTTCCTAGTATATCAACACTGAAAAGTCCGACCTTGCCGGAGCCCTGGCCTGTTGGCCGATCTTGTTTATAAAACATTAAAAGCCTGCCGTTAGGGGCCCATGTAGGCCCCTCGACAAGAAATCCCTTAGCCAACTTTCTTTCCCCGCTCCCATCAGGTCGCATTACACCGATGTAAAACTTACCCCTATAGATATTTGTGAACGCTATCCAGTCCCCCCTAGGTGACCAAACAGGGGTGGCATACTTGCCGCTACCATAGCTAATACGCTTTGCCTCTGCTCCAGGCACTGCATCCATAACATAAATTTGTTGTTTGCCTGACCTATCGGACTCAAAAGTAATTTTGTCGCCGTCAGGCGAAAATGACGGGGCAGTCTCTATCGCCGAGTGATCAGTCAGTTTTTCCACTACCCTGGTTTGAAGATCCATCACATAAATATCAGAGTTTCCATATCGAGCCATTGACATAATAACGCGATTGCCATCAGGAGAAAAACGCGGTGCAAACGTCATACCGGGGAAGTCACCCAGCACCTCCTGTTTACCCGTATCGAGATTGTAGATGTAGACCCTCGGCTTATCATTGAAAAAAGAGAGGTATGTAATTTCCTGCAGGGTGGGTGAGAACCTTGGTGTGAGCGCCATATGCCTCCCGTCGGTCAGGTACCGATGGTTTGCTCCATCCTGGTCCATTAGAGCAAGCTGCTTCACTCGTTTGTC
>CAZWKO010000267.1:0-4337 GCA_964634925.1 uncultured Vicinamibacteraceae bacterium | reverse complement strand
TTTCCTGCAAAAACTCCCCGTCGAAGCTCTATGGGGAGTCGGTCCTGTCACCGCGAGGAAACTACGAACGATTGGTATTAAGCGTCTGGTTGACCTTCGAACCATTGATAACACGGAATTAAAGAAAGCCATTGGGTCACAAGCGGCGTCACTCAAACGGCTTGCTCATGGAATCGACAATCGGCCCGTAGTAGCTAACAGAACAGCAAAGTCTCATAGTTCGGAACGTACTTACGCAGCAGATTTAAGTGACATCACCGAAATAAGGATTGAAATCGAACGTATGGCGCTTGCTAATGCGAACTGGTTATCTCGAAAAAACCTCTATGCTCGAACGGTGACACTTAAAGTACGGTACTCGGATTTCAAAACCGTTACTCGTAATGACACACATTCCACCGCAATAAACGACGGCCGTCAGATTGCGAGACGAGCCCAGAACCTAGTTGATCGAACCGACGCCGCGCATCAGCCAGTACGATTACTCGGTGTCGGTGTACATGGCTTGGTACAAAGGAACGACGCCACTGCTAGGACATCTCGCCCGCTTCTCTGGGATTCAAGTATCGCGCCCGCTAATCCCTCGTCAGACGTATGATCGTGCAATATGACATTGCTAGGAATATGACTTCTCCCGCTAGCACTAGCCGTCCGTACCTATCGACAGACTGAATGCTTGCGCGAAATGACTCAAAAAAAACATCACCGAGAGCCAAGGGCACCGATTACTTGTCAACAATGAATAAACAAACGGGCACCACTTAACTTAATGACGAAGAGACAGTTCACGCTTCACGACCTCGGTTGGAATGAGAAGTTTTTAGCTGACTTTGAAGCACTTGGTAACCCGTCGCTCATTCCAGCCCGCGTTGAAATTGAACACAATCATCTTTTCCGCCTGCTATCAGAGCGAGGAGAACTACTCGCCCGTACCGCAGGACGGATGCGCTATCTTGCGCAAACTCAAGCGGAATTACCCGCCGTAGGCGACTGGGTCGCCGTCAACCTTATTGATGGAGCGCAACATGCAACAATCAAATCGATTCTCCCACGACATAGCTGTTTTGCTCGACAAGCTATCGGAGAACCTACGACACAGCAAGTGATCGCGGCCAACATCGATATTGTTTTTATCGTCGCAGGGCTAGACGCCGATTTTAATCCGCGACGCATCGGACGTTACCTCGTAGCTGCAGAACAGAGCGGCGCAGAACCTATCGTGGTTCTCAATAAATCTGATCTACGAGAAGACTTATCTCAATGCATCTTAGAGGTGCAAAAAATCTCTGGAGACGTCACCATCCACACCAATTCCTGCCAGACAGCAACTGGGATCAAACAGCTTGGCAGTTACTTAAACACAGGCCGCACTATTGCACTACTTGGTTCTTCCGGTGTCGGAAAATCGTCCATCATTAATTGCCTACTGGGCGAACAACGACAACGTACGCGAGAGGTACGCATATCAGATAGTCGAGGCCGCCATACGACCATTCATCGTGAACTCATCGTTGCATCGACCGGTGGCATCATCATCGACACACCTGGCATGCGCGAATTCACTGCATGGAATATTGACCACACCGTAGAGCACTCTTTTAAGGATATTGATGTACTGGCAACCGATTGCCGTTTTAGAGATTGCGCACACCAAACAGAACCAGGATGCAATGTACGGAAGGCCAAGGATAACGGCGACCTGTCTCCTGAACGACTCGCGCAATACCATCGCATGGCAGACGAACAAGTTAATCTTGAAATACGAAATGCCGAACGTAATGCACAGAACGAACGGCGCAATGAACGTGTACCGGGACAGTTCCGTCCCCCATCAGGACGACTGACATGAAACGACGGTCTTTCACAAAATCATTCAACCCCAGACGAGTTCTTACTCAGTGTGTCGGGCTCGCCATCATCTACGGACTCACTTCCGTTGCGGTCGGTTACGCGCAAGACACTCCAACAACCATCCGTGCTGGTCTCATGATTGATGGAACCGGCAACACTCGTCGTAACGCACGAATCTTTATTTCAGACGATCAAATTACGCGCATCGATTCGCTACGCGGCAGCGTGACCTATGACTTATCCGACCTGACAATTATGCCCGGTTGGATCGACACCCATGTACATCTAATGTCGCACTTCGACGGCGACGGCAAACTTCACAGGCCAACGGAAAACGAATCGACCTCGACTTCAATTATTTACGGTCTTGCAAACGCTTATCGAACACTGATGTCTGGATTTACAACGGTCCAAAGCCTTGGCAGTCCACTTGATTCTGAGCTTCGAGATTGGATCATGCATACCGATCTGCCAGGGCCACGAGTCCTAACCTCGCGAGAGCCTATAACGATCGACACCGGCGATGCGGCCGCAATTCGGACTCGAATCAGGCAACTCAAATCAGAGGGTGCCGATGTAATCAAGGTCTTCGCATCTGCCAGTATTCGTGACGGTGGTGGACGTGTATTGAGTGACGATCAACTTAATGCAGCATGCGAGGAAGGTCTTGCGCAAGGACTTCGAGTCGCCGTTCACGCGTATGGCTCAGAGGTTGTTAGTGCGGCCGCGCGTGCCGGGTGCACATCTATCGAACATGGCAATCGCTACGACGACGAGACGATCGCACTGCTTGCAGATCAAGGCACTTATCTCGATTCACACCTTGGCTTGTTGTATGACAACTACGAACAGTACCGCGACCGATTTCTCGGCATCGGAAATTATACGGAGGAAGGCTTTGCGCTCATGGCCGAAGCCAGACGACGAGGACTGATTACGTTCACGAGAACCATCCAGAACCCAAACGTCAAAATTGTTTTTGGTACCGATGCTGTTGCAGGTGCACACGGGAGAAATTTCGAAGAATTCATTGTTCGCGTCCGAGACGGTGGGCAGGACCCCATGGATGCCATCGTATCGGCTACTTCACGAGCGGCGCGTGCGCTTGGACTCGCGGATACTTTGGGACAAATCGCTCAAGGATACTCGGCGGATCTTGTTGCTGTTGATGGCAATCCACTGGAAGACATTAGCGCAATGTCACGGGTTAGGTTTGTTATGAAAAATGGCGTTGTCTACAGGTATGAACCGTAATAACCGAAAAACCTTCATCGAAAAGTCGCGTCCACACAGGTCGAAACATCTCTTACACAAGAGACCAAACACAACTAATGAACGCTTGCACTGCCTGTTTTCAATAGCGCAGGATCCGCACCCAACCGACGAATAACCGCGTCCCACATTTCATTTGGATGCGTTTCAAAAATAATATTGAGGTCAATCTCGGCATGAAGCCACGCTGAAGTCGCCAACTCAGCCTCAAGTTGACCTGCGTCCCAACCAGCGTACCCAGTCAATAGTCGCGTCCGCGGAGGGGGCGGCCCGTTAAGTAAATTACGCAACAACTCTGACGACGTCGACAGGAAAATTCCGTCACACACTTGAACAGCTTCCACATCAGCCGGCTCAGAACCCATTAAGATCCAACCCCGCTCAGGTTCCACAGGACCGCCAATCCATAGCTCCAAGCCGGATTGTTTTTTTTCGCCAGCAAAACTAGAAGTCGAAGATACCGGTGGCATTAGACGCACCACGTTAGATGCCGGAGTATCCGTCCGACGATTTAAGACAAGACCAAACGCTGCCTCCGCATTGTGCTCACAAAGAAGAATCACACTACGTTCAAAATTCGGATCTTGCATCTGGGGCATTGAAACAAGAAGCGACGGGGCAAGCGACTGAGAAGCATCCAAGGTCGGCATAAAGATCTAAATGAATACAGATTATTGTCTCATGATTACTACGTATTGGACTGGTTACCAAGTCGTTCCTGAGCCCATGAAACATGTTCTGCCACCGTTGGATCGTCGTACGATGCCTCCCTTGGATTACGCAACTTGTTCAACTCTTCGGCCGCCTTGGCATTACTCGTATTCCCTAGGGCAGTGGCTACATTTCGCCGTAAGCCAACGACACCTGCTCGTGACATCGCACTGTTGCTAAGTTCTTGAGCCAAATCGGCATCGTTGCGATTCCATAGTGACACGAGCGACGGACGATCAAACGCGGGGCGTGGCTGCCACACAGGATCATTCGACGTAATCGGATCCGCATTGTACGGACACACATCCTGGCAGATATCACAACCATATACGTGGTTTTCAAGGGCTGGACGGTGCAACTCTGGAATTGGACCTCGCAATTCAATAGTCAGATAGGACAAACAACGGGTGGAATCGAGCACACCCGGTTCACGTAACGCATCAGTGGGGCAGGCTTCAAGACATAACGTGCAAGTACCGCACAGGTCCAATTGAGGTGTATCC
>CAZWKO010000266.1:0-4350 GCA_964634925.1 uncultured Vicinamibacteraceae bacterium | reverse complement strand
CGGAGCGAATCATGACACACGCTGTTCGAATCCACTCCAATGGTGGCCCCGAAGTCCTTCAATGGGAAAAGATTGAGGTAGCAGAACCAAAAACCGGTGAAGCTATTGTGCGACAGGTTGTCGCGGGTCTCAATTTTATCGATGTCTATTTTAGAACAGGGCTCTATAAAGTCCCGGCCTTTCCATCCGCGATTGGCAACGAAGGTGCGGGCGTGGTTGAGGCAGTTGGTGACGGCGTTACCGAGGTCGCGGTTGGTGACCGTGTCGCCTATTGTATGAGCCTTGGTAGTTATACGCAGCGGCGGCTGATTCCTGCCAAGCAGTTGGTGAAACTCCCGAAGGACATATCGGAGCAGCAGGCGGCCGCAGCGATGCTTAAAGGCTGTACTGTGCAATATCTGATTCGCCAAACCTATCCTGTACAGAAAGGCGAAACGGTGTTGTTTCATGCCGCGGCTGGTGGTTGTGGTCTCATTGCGTGTCAATGGCTCAAGCACCTTGGTGCCAGAGTAATTGGTACGGTTGGAACCGCTGAAAAAGCTGACCTTGCTAGGGCGCACGGTTGTGACCATCCGATTGTGTATACCGAGGATAATTTTGTCGATCGCGTGAAAGAGTTAACGGACGGACGTGGAGTACCTGTGGTGTACGACTCCGTCGGCAAAGATACATTCAATGATTCGCTGGAGTGTCTGCAGCCGCGCGGACTTATGGTGAGTTTTGGAAATGCATCGGGTGCTGTCGAACCGTTCGCGCCTGCGCTTCTCGCGGCGAAAGGCTCTCTTTTTCTCACAAGACCGACACTCGCAACGTATACCGCGAAGCGCGCAGATCTTGAAAAAACGTCTGCCGGTTTGTTTGGTGTTTTGAGTAGTGGAGCCGTCAAGGTTGAGATAAATCAGACATATCCGCTTGAAAATGCGGCGCAGGCCCATCGTGATCTTGAGGCCCGCAAGACGACTGGTTCGACAATTCTTTTAACGGGTGTTTAACGGAGGGTTTCGTAGACATGAAGAAACTTTTAACCGGTATCGTACTGGGAACTATTGCTGGAATGATTTTAGCCCTGGTGGGTACACCGCTGACTGCTGAGCAGAGTTCAACGTCGCCTCAGACGATCAATCTTCCTGGTCGCAGTGTAGCCGCGCCGTTTAGTGATGCTGTGCTGGCTGGAAACACCCTTTATCTCGCGGGTAGATTGGGACTCGACCCAGAGACCGGGCGACCACCAGCCACAGCCGTGCAAGAAGCCCGTAATGTGCTCGATGGTATACAGGCGGTGCTGAGTGAAGCAGATATGACCATGAATGATCTCGTGAGTGTTCAGGTCTTCTGTTCAGATGTTTCGATGTACGGTGATTTTAATCAGGTGTATCGGGAATATTTTGATGATGAACCACCAGCGCGAGCTTTTATCGGTTCAGGCACGCTTCTTTTTGGTGCGCGCTTTGAAGTCGTGGGCATTGCTGTTAAGGGGTAACGAACAAAAAAAATGATGATGGTGGTCCGACACGGTTCGATGGCGTCGTGATCAGGGGTATTCACGTTGATTACTGTGAAGGGAGTTGAGCAGAATGTTGCGGCTCTTACGCGCTGGTCTTGTCAGTGGATTCGTCTTCGCGGTCTCTCTAATTGTTCTTGGTAAAGCTGACCTGGCGGCGCAGGAGATCGAGCTGCCGTGGGTTCGTGTGGAGGCAGGTACATTCGAAATGGGTTGTGTTCCGGACGATCCATTTTGCCTCGAGACAGAACTGCCACGCCATGAAGTCACCTTGTCGGCGTTTGAATTAATGGAGACCGAACTGACGGTGAGTCAATACGGTATGTTTATTGATGCGACAGCGCGTGCGTCGCCACCAGCTCCAGATTTTTTACAAACTGGTGACCACCCGGTAGTTCATTTGACGTGGGATGATGCAGCGTCGGTATGCACGTGGGTTGGCGGGCGACTTCCAACGGAGGCCGAGTGGGAGTACGCAGCACGTGGTGGAAGCGAGGGAACCATTTTTTGGTGGGGTAATCAACTCACCCGTGACTACGCAAACTTTGGTCACACCGAATGTTGTGCTGGGACGACCGGGGGTGCTGACAAATGGGTGAATACGGCGCCAGTCGGGTCGTTTCCACCCAATGGTTTTGGGTTTTACGATATCAGCGGTAATGCGTGGGAATGGGTCGATGGGTGGATTGATGACCCGTACCCTAGTGAGTCCGTAATCGATCCTCACCCGCCTGAGACAGGACAACTTCGTGTGATGCGGGGAGCGTCATGGCTGAATTATCCGGAAGTGTGGCGTCTGTCGGTTCGGCTCGCGTTTTCTGCTGAAGCCCATACGAGTAATATCGGAGTTCGCTGTGCGCGTGACCTTCCAGGAACGGTGACAGCCGAATAAGTATTAGGAAACACAAGCGAAGGTTAACTGTAAGGCACGAAGAAAAACGTTGTTTTCACAATGAAGCAAAGCCTTTTTTTATAGCAAATTGACAGTTTTATGAACTCACGTTAGGATGCGGGCCGCCTCCAAAGTTTTCGGTGTGGACCCTTTAGGGTTCCTGAAAGGATTCAATCATGGCTACTAAGAAACGCATGTCGAAGCGGACAAAACGCGACACTGCTAAGTCACGCCGTAATTTCATGCGGCAGGCCGTCTTGGGAAGCGCCGGCGCCACCGCGGCGGCTCTTGGAACAGCTCGTGTTGCCAATGCGGCCGAAGAAGATGTGAAACCCATTTCAGTTCCCAGCGAATTCGAGAAGGCGAAACAAGTGACGCTGCCAACCGTGGAGTTTCCCATGAGTGGTGCGCAGGTATTCGCGCGTGCGTGCAAGGAAGAAGGTGTCAAGGGGTTATTTTGTTGTCCGGGGAATTACGACGTTGTGCATGCGATCATGGATACTGGTATTCCGACATACTCTGGTCGCCACGAGGGTTCTCTCTGCCATGCGGCAGATGCCTTCTGTCGTGCCACTGGTGAGGTCGCCGCAACATCAGGGACTGAAGGACCTGGTTTTACCGACATGATTGGGGCTATTTCAGCGGCCAATTCCGCACGCTCACCGATTTTAGTGTTGGCGAGTAATAAAACTATATTTGCTGAAGATACCGAGCAAGGGATTCAGGACCAGTATCAGCAGCCGCTGACTGAGGGCATCAAGAAATACGGTAAGCGTCTCATCACTCCCTCTCGGACTTGGGAATATGCGGGTTATGCCTTTCGGCAACTGAAGGGTGGTGTGCCGAAACCGGTACATCTCGATTTTCCGGCAGAAATTGCTCGTGCGAGATTTGATGATGCGACGGAGCTGGAGTTTTTCTACGACAAGACAAAATACCGAACAGAGACGAAACCACACCCTGATCCGAAAGCGATCGACCAGGCTGTCCAGATGCTCCGTGCGGCAGAGCGTCCGATTATTGTTTCAAGCAACGGCGTCTTTTACAGTAAGGCCTGGAGCGCTCTCAAGCGTCTGGCGGAACGAGCGCAGATTCCGGTCGTTGAATCGGGTGCGATGAAAGGTCAATTTCCTGCTGACCATGAGTTGTCGGTTGATGCTGCCCCCATGGCATTGATGAGTGCGGACGTTGTTTTGCTTGTTGGGCAGTACTGCATGCCAACCCTGGGGGAGTTTGCATTTGGACCGGATACTCGCTACATACGAATTGATCCAGAAGCCGAGGATATTGGCCGTAATTTACCGATTGATCTTGGGATCGTGAGTGACGAGCGCGCCGCACTGGAGGCCTTGGCCGATGCAATGCCGAGACAGCGGCATGAAGCATGGGTTCGTGAAATTGATCAAGCGCGGAAGGCATTTGAAGCTGAGAATGAAGAGTATTACCAGACAGGGCTGACGTACACCGATGCTGTGCATCCTGCAGTAATCGCCAAAGAGTTGGCGGACTTTGTCCACAACGGTGAAATCCCACAGGACCGAACCACGATACTGCAAGGTGGTTATGGCATCGCTCGTTATACCCGGCGGTATTTGAGGTCATTTCGGCCTGGACAGATCGTGAACGGTGCTTACCAATATGGAGCGATTGGTCCTGATGTTGGTTACACAGTCGGAGTTGCGGCAGCCGTTCGGCACGGGATTGGCGCACAGGCTGATTTTCAAGGTCATCCGATTATTGCGGTGACGGGCGATGCGGGGTTTGGCTATACCGCAATGGAACTTGAAACACTGTCCAAATACCGGCTGCCTGCTGTCTTGATTGTCTACAACAATAATGCGTGGGGGACATGGTCGGGTCAGGCGAATAACACGCTTGGTCTCCCAGTGCATTTGTTCCAGGAAAACTTGCGATACGACAAGCTCGGAGAGGCGCTTGGGACACATGGAGAGTACGT
>CAZWKO010000265.1:3710-4362 GCA_964634925.1 uncultured Vicinamibacteraceae bacterium | reverse complement strand
GGACCAAGCACAAATACGATAAACAAGGCCCAAGGCGTCACACTCTGGAAACCGCTATGCGATGATGATTCTTGTGAACGAATCCGTCGCCACATCGCCCACGCAGCATAGGCAAATCCAAACCCGAGTAGCAGTGATGCCGCAAATTCACCACGTGCACTTTCAAGCCACAGCATCGACTCCGTTGTAATCCCCAGACCGATTCCAAAGAGACCGATGACAACCGACGACGCTACGTGTCCAACACCACACAACAACGTCACAAACAAAGTTCGGGTTAACGACCATTCACGTGCGCGTGCCAACGCAACGAATGGCAAGGTATGGTCCACGCCAAGAAACGTGTGAATAATTGCGAGTGACGCGGTCGTGCCCAAAAACAAAGTAGTAGACGGAAGCATTGGTGTGCGAAACTAATATGCCGCTTTCGACATATTGGAACGCGCATTATGACGACTTTGGACCAGAAGGTCACTCAACTCAGGGATTTACTAGCGAGTTTTAAGAATGTCGTTGTCTGTTTCTCTGGCGGTGTCGACTCAACCTATCTACTGTCAGAAGCAGTGCAAGTGCTCGGCCAGCACGCCGTTGCCTTGACAGCCATTTCACCGAGCCTTGCGCCTGAAGAAAGCGAAGCTGTAAAGACACTCGC
>CAZWKO010000265.1:0-3700 GCA_964634925.1 uncultured Vicinamibacteraceae bacterium | reverse complement strand
ACGTTTGGCGCCCGCCTTGTTCTGGTCGACACCTATGAACTTGATGATCCCCGGTATGCAGATAATCCTGTCAACCGTTGTTACTTCTGTAAAACAGAGGTGTACAGTCGAGCCGTCGAAAAGGCTTCGCAACTCGGCATTACACAAGTGATCGACGGCTTTAATCTCGATGACCGGGGTGATTACCGACCAGGTCGCCATGCCGCCAAGGAACAGGGTGTCCGATCCCCTCTCGATGAAATAGGGTTCACCAAAGCTGATATTCGAACGGCGGCTCGACAACGGTCGCTACCCGTCTGGAACAAGCCAGCTCTCGCCTGCTTATCAAGTCGCTTCCCCTATGGCACCAGTATTACACCCGCTCGGCTAACACAGGTTGCCACCTGCGAACGGGTGCTCCGGCACTTCGGCTTTGCCGTGTGTCGCGTCCGATATTTCGGATCACGGGCACGTATCGAGGTCGCCCCCGAAGAAATTGCACGCTTGCGTGATGAAACACTTTTTTCGGCCGTGTGCGCAGACTTTCATACAGCCGGCTTTAAAGAGGTTGAAATCGACCCAGACGGTTACCGGCAGGGGGCACTTAACGGCGAAACATTTGCCCAACAGGAACAACCTGTATCCGTTCAGGATGGATCGCCAAATCGTACGACGTAATTAATAGGTCCTCAGCCTGAATCTCGCTAGTCACCTCGGCGTTATATGTCGGTGGAGACGGTGCATTCTCCACTAACCGATCACGAAACGCCTCCGCATCGCTGGTAACGACCGCAATCGCAAGATCGTCAAATTGTAAATGGCGCCGAATTGCCTCATTGACATCCGTCGCAGTCAACGCAGGCAACCTCCGCTGAATCTCGTCAATAAAATACTCCGTGCCATACACGGCAGAATCCATGTGGTAGCCAAGTCGACGACTCGTGGTCTGCACATACAATTTTGAGTAATTAAGCAAAAATTCTCGAGAGGCATCAAACTCCGCCTCTGTCAATCCTTCATTCACAAGTACTTCCAATTCTCGCACTGCCTGCCGAAGCGCAAAATGTGCGTTATGGTGCGGAACCGGACGTATCCAGATACTGAACAACTGCTGACGCCTCGGAATATTAGACACCGGCAATCGCGATCCACCATCTTGTATAAAGTTTTCAATATACGAGTAATCTCCATAGTTCAGACCGCGCTGCCCACGCATTTTGTTCATCAACAACCCGTTGAATGTGCGATGCTCGCCAAAATACGAGTTCGCAACCATTAAGGCATAAAAATCATCGTCCGCCCGCGTCACGCCAATTGGAAACCCAATCGATATCGCTGTCGCAATCGCGTCTTTGTCGACTATTAACACCTCGCGCCCTTCAAGCTCGGAGACAGGCGGCAGCGTCGTTGCCATGGCATCAGCGTCTGGAAGTTGCGCCACAATTTCGCGCTCAACGCGCTCACGAAAATCATCTGGATAGCCACCTGCTACCCCAACGATGATATTTGCCTTTGTGTAATGCGCTGCGTGAAACGCTCGCACATCATCAAGAGCGATCGATGCCAAGCCTTCTTCGGTCCCGTTCACCGGTGCCCCATAAGGATGTCCGTCGTACAAGAGGGCATTTAGCGTTTCTTTACCGAGTTCCTCGTCGTTATTACCTCGGAGGGTCGAAACCACACTATTCGTCAAAAACTCACGATTCCGCGCAAAATCGGCTTCGTCAAACCCAGGAGTCACAACCAAGTCACGCAGAATCTCCACAAAGCGCTCCAAGTGATCGCGATGAACTTCACCGACCAGAACCGTCATCTCTTTGTCAAACTGGGCACTGATCGACGCGGACCAGGGATACAGTGTTTCGGTCAACTCTTCGTAGCTCATTGCTGTAGTACCACCACGCCCCATCATCAGCGCTGTGAGTGCATTCAGTCCTTTCTGTGACGCTGGGTCGTGAATCGAACCAACGCGAAAACCGATGCGGATGGAGACCAACGGCGAATTCGGCATCGGCAACGCAATAATTGGCGTTGTCTCCTCCAGCTCAGGAGCCGTACCACACCCGAGACTGCTCGCAACCACGACACACAGCCCTAGAAGGTCACATCGAAATGTCATTGTCCCTCCTCGGCTGTCAGCACAACCACGGTCCGATTCGAATCAGAAAAATAGGTATTCGCCACCATCATGATGTCCTCTGGCGACACTGACTCGTAAAGGTCATAGACTCGATTTACCGTCTGTGGATCCTCCGTGAGTTGCAAATAATGACTTAATGTTCTGGCAATTTGTCCGGGACTGTTCAGCCCCATCGAAAAACCGTAGCGCATGTGTGATTTCGTCGAATCAAGAATAGCCGTGTCGACCGGCTCAGTCTTCAACCGCTCTATTTCCTCATATATCGCATCACGAACATCATGAATCCGTGTCGCATCGGTAATTCGCGCAATTATCGAAAATAGTGGCGCATCGCGACTATCCAACGCGCCTCCTTGAATAACATCGACTAGTTGATCTTCAAGGTAGAGCTGCCGAAACAGTGGAGACGTTTCAGAGAACAAGAGTTGTGAAAACACATCGAGGGCCGGCATATCAATGTCAGCATCTGAAAATGCCGGCACGTGATAGCCGATCATCAAGAACGGCAACGTCGGGTTGGACCAGCTTATTGTTGTCGTCCGCTCTGCCGTTTGCGCGGGCTCTTGTGGAATCTGTGGGACGAAATCTCCTCGCTCCCAGTCTGCATAATACTGTTCGGCAAAACGCTCAAGATCCGACTGATCAAAATCACCGACCACCACAACGATGCTATTTTCTGGCCGGTAATACCGGTCATAAAATTGAACACTGTAATCGTAGTGATTTGGCATATCTTGAACGTCATCCAATAATCCGATCGTTGTGTGCTTATAGGGATGGGCGTCATAGGCCAAATCGTTAAGGGTCTCCTGCAAGAGGGCGACCGGGTTTGAGAAATTCAGGTTGTACTCCCCAAGAATTGCACCCGCCTCCGTTCGAAAGGCCTCTTCTGAATACCGTAAGTTCTTGAATCGATCCGATTCCAAGTCAACGATCGTCTCAAGTTCATCCGAACTGGCAACAATGTAATACGCTGTCCAGTCACTCGTCGTAAATGCATTCGAGTCGGCCCCGATTCGTTTGATTACCGCATTGTACGCATTCGTCGGGTACCGCTCGGTACCCCGAAACATCATATGTTCAAAGAAATGCGCATAGCCCGAGAACCCGGGCTCCACTTCATTCCGAGAACCGGCCCGCACCACCGTGTAGAACGCCACGACACCAGGACTGTCGTAATCAACACCAACAACTTGTAGACCATTATCAAGTTGAAATGTCGTAACCGGAAACGGAAAGATATCGCCACGATCTTGTGCCACGGAAATTGCTGTGGTCGCCCAAAGAATGGCACCCATCGCAAGGCCATTTACTAAGTACTTCATGTCGTTCTCCTGCTATGCCCTGCTCTCGCTACAAAACACCATTTGGAATAGCATCCGCCCTTCTGACGAGACGCAGATACAAGTCAACGGACTCCTCAACCGCCTAAAAGTTCAACGGGGTCGCAAATATATTTAGTCCAACATGCCCGGTAACTAGTGCGGGGTCGGACGGCCCATCACAATAGGCTTTTGATCCGAAAAACTATCCGTCACGGCTTGTGTGACAACATTTGAAAACAATGGCCGGATACTCAGG
>CAZWKO010000264.1:4007-4389 GCA_964634925.1 uncultured Vicinamibacteraceae bacterium | reverse complement strand
CTGCCGAACGCTCAAGCACCGGCTTGGTGGGGAACGGCAACGACGTTTTCATACGTGGTGCCCTACTGCGAGCATGCCCCGAACCGAATAACCCGGTTTACGCTTGGGGTGCGAGTGCACGCGGCCTAGAGAATATCCAATGGTCATGACTGGCTAGTCTAGTTTGATCGCGTACACAATGCGACTCGGATTGTTCGTTAACCATACCCCTGGCGCGAGGTAATTCCACAGAAAGTTGGACGTTGGACCCCGAAATCTTGCGGACGGTTCGGTTACACGTCATCTGACTTAGACGGATTTTTCATTGCCTCAGGAGGTTCACTCAGTCGATGAACCGCGAGCGCACCTCAGGGGGCGGGATTGGACAGGCGTCGAGGCGGCC
>CAZWKO010000264.1:0-3997 GCA_964634925.1 uncultured Vicinamibacteraceae bacterium | reverse complement strand
AGCGGTGCCGAGCAAATATATCGTATGCCCAGTCGCGGAATGGGCGAGGCACCAGCCGAAAGACCACCAAGACCCTCCATGCACCACGCAGGTGCCAGGCGATCCTCAGCACCGCTCCGGACCGGACGTGGAAGTTTCCGATCTCTTCTTCGTCGCCTGGTTCAATGAACACGAGCGAATCGACACCTCGAAGCAGCGCGTGGCGCTCCAGGACTGAGGTAGCAAACTCTCCTTGAAGGGGAGCGAACCGGATTGTGCCTCGGCGGTCGGCCCGCAAAACAAGCTGCACCGTTCGGTCACAGAAGCCGCATAGGCCATCATAGAGCAACACCGGTGTCTGGCGCACGTCACCCTCGCTGCTAACGCCTCACCTCAGCCAGTTGAAGTTCATTCACGTTCACTAAAGGTTCCTATGGAGACCCACGAGGTAACACTCACATCCAATAATAAGTTCCTTCTCCTGGTCGAGCTCCTCTCGAACCACCTCACGCTCCAAGCGGTAGTCATTTTTTAGGGCTGCGTTAAAGCGAATGCTGGGATAGAAGTCATTCATGCCCTAATTCTGGCTGGGAACCCGGCTGATCCGCAATGTAGAGAGAAACACCACGTCGGACGCACAAATCTGCGATGCTAGGTTAGGAAGGGCTGTTTTTGAGAGGCGGACGGAATGCCAGTTGCGGATTGACAGAGTTCCTGTGAGTGACGACAGTTGGCGCTTGATGTACTTGGAGACTCTACGGGCACGTTTGCCGGAGGTCTTCAGGTAGCATATCGACCGTCGTTACTCATCCCGGCCCAGACGGTCCCAGTCCTTTGAAAGGTAGTGAGGCTACTGATGCCAGACCCCGAATTGTCGGTGGTGACTACGCTCTATAACTCTTCTCCATATATCGATGAGTTCTTTGAGCGTCTGGCCAAAGTTGTGCCTGAGATTACGGACTCTTTCGAGATAATCTTCGTCAATGACGGCTCACCGGACGATGCACTGGAAAGGGCTGTGGGGCTCCATCGGCGTGATCCTCGGGTGTGCGTGGTCGACCTATCGCGGAACTTTGGTCATCATCAGGCTATCATGGCCGGTCTGGACCACGCTCGAGGTGATCGGGTCTTCCTAATTGACGTGGACCTTGAAGAGGCGCCGGAACTTCTGGGTAAGTTCCATCAGGTTATGATGGAAAAGCAGGCGGATGTGGTATACGGTATCCAAGAGCACCGTAAAGGTGGGCTCTTTGAGCGCGTATCAGGATGGATGTTTTTCCGGATCTTCAATTGGCTCTCGAGGCATCCGGTGCCCCCTAACCTCCTCACCGTTCGTCTGATGACACAGCGCTACGTGGAAGGGCTGCTCCAGCACACTGAGCGAGCCATTTACCTCGGTGGTTTGTGGACTATCACTGGATTCAGGCAGGTCGCCGTGCCTGTGGTCAAGAATGCCACAAGTCCCTCGACTTATACGTTACGAAAGAAGATTTCGATTCTCGTCGACGCCATCACGTCCTTTAGCAGCAAGCCACTTACCTTGGTCTTTTACCTCGGCGCAGGCATCGTCCTCGTATCAGTGTTGGCGGCCTCTTACCTCATCGTTCGGGCGCTGACCTCCTCCGACTTTTTCCTGGTTGGGTGGCCATCCCTCATCGTCTCCATATGGCTCTTGGGGGGCCTGAGTATCTTCGCGGTGGGTCTCGTAGGCATCTACCTATCCCGGGTGTTCATAGAGGCCAAGAGTCGGCCGACCATCGTCGCTGATGTCTACCAGCGCGAGGAGTTGTAGCCATCGCTTTGTTAGCGAGTAGTCGCCCGGCGCACTAGCGCAAGCACTCTGCGGGGATCCCCAGTCCAAGCTCACCCAGCGAATCGGTACAACTCCAGTATTCGAGCGTGACGAGGTTCGGAAGCCTCTGTCTGTACCCGTCAGTGTCGAAGAATCGATAGAAATAGATACTTGGAGTCGGGTCGGTTATCCTGGGACCTGATTCAATCGTGATCTTCCCTATCATCTCCTCAGTTCCCTGAACGTCTAAGTTGTCCATTGCCAAGTATTTACTCAGTTCTCCGAAGGAAGTTGCGGTCGGACTGCTGGTCTCGGAGACAGCCAACCTCGAGTTGTCGTTGAAGGCCGACCTGAGGAAACCAGACAACTCGTAGTATCTGTAGGCACGTTGTTCCGCGTTGTACTCGGGAGCGTTGTCCACGATCAGAAAGCGCTTCCCCGGGTTGTCTCGAACGGCCCCGATCCCCCTTACCTGCTGAATGATTGATTCCTGCTTGGCCCAGTCAACCTGATACCTTGCCATATCCGCGAGGTCCTTGTGGGCAAAGGTCAACAGGATGGTGGACATTACAGCTGCGACATACCAGGACTTGGCACTACCCATCAAGAGCCGCAGGAATGCATAGACGCAGAAGCTGCCTCCAAGCGGGGTCAGAAGTTGGTATCGACTATACCAATCGAACGGAAGGCCGATTTTTCCAACGGCCGCGTATGGGAACACGGCGAGATACAAGAGTAGCAGCCCGACTAATAGCATGCCCCAGTAGAAGCGGCGATTCCTGAGCGGTTCGTCTTCCACCAGAGCGATCTTCGTAAAATAAACGGCCAGCAGAGCGATCAAAGGAATGATGACGGAAGACACATTTGCGATTGCAGCATTGATTGCCATCACCGATGCTTGGTATATCGCCCACAGAGACATCCAAGAGCCATACCACAACCCATCCAATGTCACGGTGTTATATCCGAGCCCTGAGAAGCTGGACGTACCTGCATATCTCCCGGATGGTGCGAAGTAGATCGCCTTCAGCATAAAGAATACTACGGGCAAGGAAATGATATCCAGCCGTCGAAGAGCCCATCCACATGAACGTCGAAGATCGGGTCGTCCTTTCTCACCAATCCACTGTTCTCGTTCTTGGAGTAGGACGTAGGCAAAGGGCACGAGGTAGAACACCAATAGCGAGCCGATTTCAAATGACAAGAAAAAGAGCCCGAGTGAGAGGAGTCTGATATCGACCCTTCTCGCCCGCAGGGCCCAGGTCAAGAGAGCGAATGCCACAAAGAAGATGGCCACTGAATAACTGGATGAAATATTCACGACCGCAATACGGGCCTGGTTAACGGGGTACACGATGGACAGGGCCGCCAAGTAAAAAGCGTCAGAAGTGCTGACACGGGCCGAGCCGAGCAACAGCCGGAAGATCAAGAGTCCGGTGATCCACCAACTGCCGAACGAGATTAGTCGATAAATCCAAACTCCATTGCCCACTCCTGTCAGAGCCTGGTGTACGGTCGCAGCGAGAATAGCCCCAGCTTCGTCAAAAGTGGCTTTAATATTGTCGCCGGTATTCCCGACTATGTTCCAGTCGTCCCAGTAGATGCCATCGTAATTGAGCAGCGAGAGACCCCACGCTAGAACACAGAGCGCTGAAAGAGTTAAGTACTGCTGGCTCCTGTGGCTTATTCGCATGGATTTCCCATTGGTAGCCATCGCACGTATGTGCGATGCATGGCGTCAATACCGCCTGGCGAGGGAAGGGGGGTTCCTAGCCATGGTCGGATTTTCCCTTGTTTGGACACTTGTGTAAAGATGTCAAGAGAATTGCGGCTTAGTTTTCTTAATTGAAAATGACTGGTAAGCATGAATTATTGGGGACCTCTGGTATACCTACCAATCCCAGGCAAAGAGTATAGGATTATCCAAGAGGTATTCGAGCTATTTCAGGGTCAGGAACGCAATGGGAGTCGGTAACGAACATAGGAATAGCGACGATGAACTTGGGTTTGATTCCCACCCGGGTCTTAAAAACGTCAGGACTGAGATTTGGGTTGCGTATGAATCTAAGAGTGTGGGATGTTGAGTGCCCCGCTCGTGAAGAATGTAAGAGGAGGGTTAATCGATGAGTCTCAAATTTGGTTATCCGTGTTTACAGCCATCTCCTAACTTTGTGCTTTATCCTCTGATCGTAGTGGCGTTGTGGATTTGCTTCACGCCTGGTTCAG
>CAZWKO010000263.1:0-4438 GCA_964634925.1 uncultured Vicinamibacteraceae bacterium | reverse complement strand
TTGCCAAAGATTATACAGATGGCAACGGTGTCAACGTGGTTTTGGATATTGTTGCTGGGGACTATGTTCAAAAAAACCTGAACCTTCTTGCGCGCGATGGCCGTTATGCCTCATTAGCGCTTCTGGGTGGAGCGAAGGCAGAGATAAATATGGGTCGAATTCTACGGCAAAGGATCACGCTTTCAGGGTCGACCCTTCGACCTCAGACTACGGCTGAAAAGGCTAATATCGCGGCAAATCTCAAGAGCGAGGTGTGGCCTTTGTTTGAAGGAGGCAAGGTGAAGCCACACGTTCACGAGACGTTTCTTCTGGAAGAAGCTTCAAAGGCTCACATGCTAATGGAAAGTTCCGCTCATATGGGTAAAATCATTCTGAAAATTGCTGGTTAAAAAATGAAATAGATTTCCCAACCGAAGGATTAATTGGCAATGGGACCCCCCTTAATAAGGTAGGAAGGTTGTAGTCCATCGAATAGTAAAAAATTTGTTTTACAAAACCTATGAAGTAAAGTCGTTGGAAAGCTCATTCATGGGACACTGTAGGATAATATGTTTGGGAGATAACCGTTTACATGGAACGAGCCCCTACATTTATTGAAAAACATGAACTGTGGTCTGACGATCAGGTGCGATTATCGGCACAAATCCAGCGGCGTGTTGAGGTAGAAAACATAAAACTCATTCGCCTTGCATGGTCAGACACTCATGGAGCATCTCGGGCGAAAGCGGTCTCGGTGCCGGCGTTTTTTGATGCTTTGAGACATGGTTACAATATAAATGTTGCAACATTTACCCTTGACGCCGCGGGCGGGCGCGTATTTGCGTCTTTTACAAAAGGCGGTGGTATGGAGCTCGATGAAATGACGGGATCTCCAAATCTCACAATCGTTCCGGACCCAGAAACCTTTCGCATCTTGCCCTGGGCGCCGGATATAGGTTGGATTTTGTGTGACCAGTATTTTGATGATGGGCGCCGATTTCACTTCTCTTCCCGACAATTGCTTCGGCGTCAACTGGAGCGTCTTGAAGAGAAAGGGAAATCGTTAATTGTGGGACTTGAAGTCGAGTGGTACCTCGCCCGTCTAGAAGACGGTATTATCGGAAATGAAAATATTGGAGAGCCTGGTACCCGTGGACAGGCGTTAAAGACTTTACCTTCAGAACCTGGTTATTCATATCATTCGGAATCCAATCTCGATGTTATGCAGCCGGTTTTAAGCAAACTCGCTGAAACGTACGAAAAGCTGGATTTGCCGCTACGTTCAATGGAAAATGAGTGGGGACCAGGACAGGTCGAATGTACTTTTTCACCAAGTGAGGCCATGCGTGCCGCAGATGACTATTTTTTGTTCCGAACGGCGACCCGACAGGTGTGCCGGAGGCTAGGCCATTTCGCAACTTTTATGTGTCGCCCAGCTCTCAAAGGCTACTACTCAAGTGGCTGGCACCTACATCAGTCGATTATTGAAAAAGTGAGCGGTCAAAACTTGTTTATGCCAGATAATAGTGATCTGCACCTCTCTTCTTTTGGCAGTTCGTTTTTGGCCGGTCTTCTTAACAATGCAATACCATCGGCTATTTTTTCTGTGCCAACTATCAATGGATACCGTCGTTTCCGGCCTAACTCCCTGGCACCTACCCGGGCAACTTGGGGGTTTGATCACCGGGGTGCAATGATTAGGGTTCTCGGTGGTGCAGGTGATCCAAGCACAAGAATTGAAAATCGAATTGGAGAACCGGCGGCAAATCCTTACCTTTTTATAGCTTCCCAGATTGTGGCTGGATTGGAAGGGGTGGAGAGTAACCTCACACCATGGCAACCTGATGACGAACCTTATACGGCAGAGCGGCCCCTACTGCCTGCCAGTTTGGGACAGGCGCTCTCTGCACTCCAAAACGACACACTATATTCCAGGCATTTCGGAACATTATTTTGCGATTATTTTATTAAGCTCAAACAGGCAGAAATTGAACGCTTTGGGAGTAAACACGGAGAGTTTGATGCTACTGAAACTGGCGTCGTAACTGAATGGGAACAGAATGAATATTTTGATTTTTTCTAAAGGCAAAACATGGGATGAACGGGGGAGGGAGCTGTGACCAAGCTTGAGAATACTTCACCAGCCGTAGAGGCGGCGGATCCCATTTTCGACTACGAAATGATGATACAGGAGGACAAGGTTCATCAGCGCCTTTATACAGAGCCGGGTATTTTCAGGGAGGAATTGACGCGGATATTTGGAGCTGTCTGGGTATACCTTGCTCATGAAAGTCAGGTTCCAGAAAAAGACAACTTCGTTACCTCGCGCATGGGTCTCAGGCCGCTAATTATCGTTCGGGATGCTCAAGGGGATATCCGGGCGCTCTACAATCGGTGTACCCACCGTGGATCTACCATATGCCGGGAAGCTTCAGGATCGGCAAAGTCTTTCCAATGTCCGTACCATGGATGGAGCTATTTCAATTCAGGTAAATTGAGTGGCGTACCTTGGCCGGAAGGCTATGCATGCGATTTCAGTGACGCTAAATATAATCTTGCGCAAGTGCCAAGGGTTGCGTCTTTCCGCGGGTTTATTTTTGGCACCCTAAATTTGGATGCGCCGTCCCTAGAGGACTATTTGGGACCGGTCAGAGAACCCATTAATGAGTGGCTCGACCGACATCCCGGAGGCAAGGTAAAATTTTCCAGTGCAAACCGTCTCAAATATATGGGCAATTGGAAACTCGCATATGATAACTCTGCCGATGGATACCACGTGCTATTTTCCCACAGTTCTTTGCTGGCGATGGAAAACCGCCACCACGAAGATGAACAGAAGGGTATGTCCTTTTATAAGGGTTCCCCCGACGGAGCCCCCATGTATGTGAAGTACTATCCCAATGGCCACCATTTCAAAGATAAGCGTCCCAACATCGAGAACCGTCCAGGTGCCCTATGGGAGATCGAAGGCACATTCCCTGGGATGGAACATTATGAAGCACTTTTTCGACAAAGGTATGGCGTGAAGGCGGATAGAGCCCTGGATCTTGCTTCGTCTGAACCCGTCAATATCAACGTCTTTCCAAATCTCCATATACTTGGGAACCACGTACAGGTAACTCAACCTGTTTCCTATAACGAAACTGATACCACTTGGTATGGAACAGCTGTTGTTGATGACGACGGCGAATTGAGTGGTGCAGTCGACGACATAAATACCATTCGCATGCGGACACAGGAGGCATTCCCCAACTTCGGAGAAGTAGATGATCTGGCCAATTTTGAGCAAATACAGGCGGGTTTAGCGGCAGAGGAGGACGAGTGGGTCTACATGCATAGAGGTTTGGGTATTAAGGACCGGATAACGGAAGAAGACGGTGTTTTCACGGCACCCGCTACTGACGAAGTATTTATGCGAGAATACATGAAAGTCTATAAACTTTTGATGACTTCAACCCCCAACATTGCAATTACCCGGGAAGTTTGAGGTTACCATGCAAACAGTTGATGGAAACGTCCATAAATCCCACTACATCGATGACGAATATTATCAACAATTGGTCAGTGCCTTTTCCGGGTGGAGGCGAGCGGATCGAGAAGTCACGGATCCTCTTTTTCGAGATTCATGCCGGCGTTTTTTAGACCTTGAAGCTCGCTTTCTAGATGAAGTCCGTTTGGAAGATTGGCTTAAATTATATGCACCCAAATGTGTGTATTGGGTGCCCAGTTCGGCAGACGGCGGCGATCCCCGTAAGGAGGTATCGATTTCCTTTGATGATCGGCGACGTCTTGAAGATCGGATATTTAGGCTGTCGACTGGCGCTGCCTGGTCGCAGAGACCAACCTCCAGAACGGTAAGGCTGATTTCCAATATAGAAGTTTATGCGACGGATCAGTTGGAGATCGTGATGGTAAGATCAAATTTTCAAACTACGGAATTTCGCGCTGGTGAGACCCGGCTTTGGTCGGGTCGGTACGCCCACAGACTACGGGATGTTGGAAACGGATATGAAATTCTTGTTAAACAGGTGAACCTGATAAATTATGACCAGAACTTGCGGAATCCGAGTATCATTCTTTAAAACAAAACCTTTACTGAATAGTTGGATATTCTCTTGAGAACGCAATTTGTGATTGCTGATGCGACTGGTAAAAAATCCCAGGATCAATATTTATACTTAATGACGGAAAGAAGCTCTTATTAGGTTTAACACCATGTTGTATTTTTACACCTTGAGGAAGCAAAGGTTTTCATGAGAAAGCAAGTTGAACCAACATATCGTAAGAGGTATTTACTGACCTGTTATTTTTTTGCAAACATAGTGGCTAACTTTTGAATTTTCTAATGGAGATACTGTCTTGAAAATTGCTATTCCTGACTTGATATCCAATTCATATTTTCCTGCCGCCGCCGCGGTGGAACTTGGGTTCTTCAAGGAGGAAGGCCTGCAGATGGAAT